>CALBMD010000517.1 GCA_937896265.1 uncultured Pseudomonadota bacterium | reverse complement strand
AGATCAAAGGCGTAAAAGATGGTGTATTACTTTTACCAAACAATCGTTATCGTTCTGTACTTGAATTGTCGTCGATCAATTTTGAGCTGAAGAGCGAAGCAGAGCAAGATGCACTTATCGAAACGTATCAGAGTTTCTTAAATTCGCTATCTACACCCTTACAAATAATAGTGCGAATTCGTGAGCTTGATATGGATAAGTACATTGAAGATTTTCGCGCCAAACGAAAGACGGAAAAGAAGGCTATCTTCAAAGAGGAAATAACGAACTATACGGATTTTGTATCAAAGCTTATTACCAAGAACAAGATATTGTCGCGGCACTTTTACGTCATTATTCCTTTGGAATCCAAGGATAAAAACTTCGATGTCATAAAGGAGCAACTAGGACTTACGACAGATATAGTCGCAAAAGGGCTGGCACGACTCGGTATGCATTCCAAGCAACTATCTAGTATAGAAATACTAGAACTATTCTATAGCTTCTATTCACCCGAGCTCGCAAAGACACAACCACTAAAGGCACAGACACTAAAACTTTTGACGGAGAACTATATATGAAATTTCCAAATGTAGACATAGCCAAGTTAAAACAGCCAAAAGATACGATTGCCGAATGGCAGAAAAAAAGGCAGGAAAAGCCGAAGCAATATGCGCTCGACTATGGCATGCAAGATCCAATGGATGTAATTTCTTATTCTGGTCTCGAAGAGCAAGTAGGGCACGTCGTTATTGATGATCTCTATGTACGGACAATGTACATTTCTGGATATCCGTTTGTGGCAAGTTCAGGCTGGTTAAATTCTCTGATTAACTTCAATCACAACATTGATATTAGCTATCAAATCGATCAAGTAGAAGCAACGTCTGCGCTTCCTAAACTCCACCGAAAAATCACTGAACTTGAGTCGACAAAACGTGCAATGATTCGGTCGGGAAAGATTATTGGCCCCGAAGTCACTGATCCTTTGGACTCAGCAACCGAGCTTAGGGACAAGATTCTGCGTGGACAAGAAAAGTTGTTTCAGGTATCTATCTATGTTGCAATTACCGCTAAAGATCTAAGTGAACTCAATAAAACCACGAGGCTCCTAGAAACAGCTTTGTCAGCTCGTTTGTTCTATACGAAGATTGCACGATACCAACAGATAGAAGGCTTGCAATCAATCCTGCCAAGGGCGGAAGATGAACTACAACAAAGGCGAAACCTCGACAGCTCGTCGGTTGCGCTAACATTTCCATTCATGAGTTCTGAGCTCGTACAAGAGTCTGGAATTTTATATGGTGTGAACAAGTCGAATAACTCATTGGTTATTCTAGACCGATTTAGCTTAAATAATGCTAACTCAATCGTCTTTGCACAAAGTGGTTCTGGGAAGAGCTATGCCACTAAAGTCGAGATACTCCGACAGCTAATGCAGGGTACTAAAGTGATTGTGATCGACCCCGAACGCGAGTATAAACGTCTTAGTGAATCGGTTGATGGAACTTACATAAAACTGTCAGCTAAAAGCAAAGAAAAGATTAATCCGTTTGATCTGGCGACTACAAAGAGAAGCCGAAGTGATCTCTCTGAGCATACACAAGACTTGATTGAAGTTCTGTCGCTGATGGCAGAGGGTCTGTCTTCCCGTGAGAAGGCAGCACTAGATAAAGCAATTTTAAAGATATACAAAAATGCTAAAACAGCGATGCCGCTACTTGAAGACCTATATACAGAACTGCACAGCCTAGGACAGATTAAGCTCTGTGAGCGTCTAGAAAAATATATCTCTGGATCGCTCTCGGAAGTATTCAACTCACAAACAAACATTAAACTCGACAACCGATTAATCATTTTTGATATCAAGGACATGCCCGAAAGCTTACGTCAGATAATGATGCTAATCATCGCTAACTTTGTACAAAATCAGGTTAAGGTTAATCCGCAGAAGCGTCTGCTTGTCATTGATGAAGGGTGGTTATTGCTTGAACACGAAGAATCTGCACGATTCGTTGCAGGTCTTGTTCGTCGCGCTCGAAAATATTACCTCGGTGTTTCAATAATTTCACAGCAAGCCAACGACTTCCTGAAGAGCGACTACGGTCGTGCTATTGCTTCGCAGAGTTCACTGCGCATTCTCATGAAACAGGACACTACGACAATTAAAAATGTGGTCAGTGAATTTCACTTAAGTGAATACGAGGAGAACTTCCTACTTACTTGTGAAAGAGGAGATGCGCTACTAATCGCAGACCAAAATCACGTTGCAGTAAAAGTAGTGGCAGCCGAAAAAGAACATCCACTTATTACTACCAACCCAGCGGAGTTATATACTGTATGAAATTCATCTTGTGGTTCAGTAGAAAGATAAGCATTGAGTTAAAGATTGTTATTATTACGATCTTTATCCTGTTTACTTTGCCGATCATCACTGTAACCATACTTTCGGTATCTGGGTTTGCAGCCGCAAGCCAAGTTTTAGCTGCAATCAATCCTGTAACAAAGTTGGTGGAGATATTTGACGCCAACGGCAACAAGGTTCGCGAAATAGAACTATCAACAGCATGGCCGACAACGGGATATGTTTCTGATGAATTTGGTACGCTTGATACTATTCGTAGACTGCTTGGCCTTGGGTGGCATACTGGTATTGATATTGCTAATGAGCGAGGTGTTTCGGGAACGCCAGTTACTACTTTTCTGGCAGGCAAAGTAGTAATGACTGATACTATCGATGACTCAGCGTGCGGAAAGAGCATTAAAGTAGATCATGGTAATGGAATTCAATCTCTTTACTGCCACCTCCA
>CALBMD010000516.1 GCA_937896265.1 uncultured Pseudomonadota bacterium | reverse complement strand
GATATGGATATCCGGGGAACCAAGGCCGCTGGGGGTGTTAGCGCCAAGGATCAGCAAACTTGTAGATAAATCTTGGGTAAAAAAAGGTGCTATCGTTATCGACGTTGGTATTCATCACCAAAATGGTCGGGTTGTTGGCGACTCAAACCAAGAAGACTTAATTGGCCATGCCAAAATTCTAACCCCTGTACCTGGTGGTGTTGGACCTATGACTATTGCAAGTCTTTTAGAAAACTGTTTTTTAGCTTATGAACGACGCTTAGCAACCAGCGCCACATAAAAACTGGCCCCTGCAAGAGGCTTTTGATAAAGAGCAAGAGTTTCTGCCTTCTGATCTAAGAGCAGATCACGGTGGCGAGGTGAAAACCAAAAAAGACTCGCTAGCTCCTGAAAATTTTCAGCTAGAGCACGATTTTCGCCTAAAAACTGATAGCCAGCTAGCCATAAGCGATGGCTAACCTCATTTATTACCACACGGTTATGACCAACACCCAAAAAACTAGCTAACTTTCTAGTTTCCTCTTGCAAGAGCTCCTCTCCTACAAGAAGAGCTTTCATCCCTTCTTTTTTTCTTACCCTATTGATCCAAGCAAAAAAATCTCGCTCGTTTAAGATCTCTCCCTGCCGCTCAGGGATTGGTGGTAAATCTTGTTTTTTCTGTATAAGCTTGGCGTACCAAAGTAAAGGACCATGCTTATTTGATGAAATAGGATAGCAGGTATAGCTTGCTATAGCATTATCAAGCCTCTTCTTTTGCGAGATGCCGCCATCAAGACGGGCATAGTCGATCGATAACTTGCGACAGTATGAATCCATAACGGCGCGCACATTTTTTTGATTAAAGGCAAAAGGAGCTGGTACTGACCCAATAAAATCCTGATTAAAAGCACATTGGCCAAAGAAAAAGCCATGATGAAAGTTTATCTTAGCTAACGATTTAGCTAAAGCCATCAGCTCATTGTTTGAGCTTTGCGCCTTTTTGGCGATCAGCCTAATATCAAGCGGCTCGCCAATATGAAACATAAGCTTTACGGGATTTATCTTTTTAGCTGTACAAGCAAGCTGCTTTACTAAAGGCGCAAGGTCATTTCTTAGATAAAGCGTCTCTACTGCCGACTGACCACAGAGGCATGAAGTCCATATGCTAATGATAAAACCGAGAAGTGAAGTTTTTTGAAATTTACCCATAAATCCAAAGAATTCTAAATTCGGGTTGGGCGCAAGATGCAAGTAGGAAGGGACTAGCCTCGCGTCGTAGCACCAACTAGAAATTCCGATCCGAGATAAAAACTTGATACAGATATGGCTCACAAAAAAGTTTTCTTTACCAAAAAGAACTTAAGACAGCCATCACTCGCTCACTGCTTTTCTCATAGCCAACATCCTTTTGCTTGGCAAGGATAGTCGGCGCTTCTTTTTCTAAGTTAGCTAACGCCAAAAGCAAGCTCTCAGCCGTTAGCTCTTTTTCAAAAAGCATCTGCCCCCAGCCTCTTGCTGCAAAGACTTTAGCATTATCAATCTGATCACCGCGCGAACCTTTTTCAAAAGGCACAATAAGCATTGGCTTATTCAATGCTAGAAACTCAAATAAAGTGTTAGCGCCACCCCGACAAAGAACAAGATCAGCCAAAGCAACCAGATGTTTAAGCTCCTCACCTACAAACTCAAAGCTGGCATAACCTTGTTGATTTTGAATATGCTTTTTACCCTTACCTGTCACATGACACACAAGATAGCGTGCTGTTAAGCTATGAAAAGCTGCTTCTACAGCCTTATTTAGTGGTTCAGCACCAAGAGAGCCACCCACAATTAGTAAGACTTTCTTTTCTGATTCTGAAAACTGACAAATCTGTCGCCCCTTTGCTTTTGAGCCCAAGAAAAGATCAGCACGAATAGGGGAGCCAGTGAAAATAGCCTTATCTTTTGGTAGAAAGCGCAGAGAGTCAGGAAATGAGTAAAGGATTTTTTTAGCAAAAGGTAAAACAAGCTTATTTGCCAAGCCTGGTGTCAAATCCGACTCATGGACAACAAGAGGAATGCCTAAGACGCGTGCAGCAAAAGCGACAGGCACACCAACATAACCACCTTTTGAAAAAACTAACTTTGGTCGAAAACGACATAAAACAACCAATGCTTGCAAAAAGCCGAAACAAACTTTGAAAATATCGAAAAAATTTTCAACAGAAACATAGCGTCTGAGTTTGCCGGCTGCTATTTTTTTAAAAGCAATACCATTTCCTTGCGCCAGGCTCTGCTCTATACCCTTACTTCCAACATAAAGCACATCTACCTGCTGGTTTTTTAAGGCCGGCAAGATAGCGAGGTGGGGCATGACATGGCCTGCAGTTCCACCTCCCGTTAAAACTATCCGTGTACTTTTTTGTTCTCTAGACATGTGACAGCCCTAAACCAGCAAGACAAGGCAACTGCGACTCAATAGGATAATGGGCATCAATAGCTCTGCTAATTTCTCTACGCTCACAAATAGCAAAACGACACTTAAACCCTTTCTTCTGCAGAAAGGACTGAACTTTTGCGCTTTGTGTCGGATCATAAAGCAAGATTTCAATTTCGCTTTCACCAAAAAACCGATAAGGAAAGATTTCTAATTCCTTAGCTTCATTATACGCGATCTTTTGACTAAGAAGAGAAATATCCGGCCATTGGTCAATTTGAAAAAACCTATCCAACTGAAAAAGCCGCGCTGCAGTGTCAGCAAAACTTTTTTCAGTAAAAATATGGCATTCCAACAAAACCTCATATTCTGACTTGCTCCATTTTTTAGCATAGCTTCTTAGCACTGCCATAATGGTTGGATCTATAATTTTTTCAGCAGCTAGCCGCTCAAATATCGTCATCTTGAAAAAGCTCCCAAGTCACCGCAAAAGTCCCAACTTGGACTTCAAGACGTGAATTTTGCTTATCACATAAAATACCAATTTTTTTTTCTATCAGCCCAAGCATAGCTGTCCAAGTAACCTCTAGGTCTAAAACTTGACCGGTTTTATCTAATCTTGCAAAGATACGTCTTGGCTTATCAGTAAATACATAAGCGGAAATACTATCGTATTTTCTTAAAGTTTTTGGCAATAAAAGCCAAGCTCTAGGCAGTCGCAGCTGCAAAAGTGCCACAAGTTCATTTATTTTTAAGCCGATAAAATAGCCATCAAAGACAAGAAAACCCGCTTGATCAATGGTTACTTTCGCAAAAGACTTGCTCATGGTCCCTAACACCTGCAAACCTTTATCGCTATAGCTCCCGCGTAATACCGTTCTACCTATAGGATCATAGAGTTCTGTCTCTAAAATATTATCTTTTTGGACAAAATCACCCTGCCCAGAAAAGACTAGACCGTCACTACTTACAATCTTGATTGCTCCACTGCCTTCAACTTTTTCTGGCTGAGCAAAAAAGGTCATTAATGATTTAGGTAATTCTCGTACTGGTTCTTGCGTAGAAAGCATTGAGCATGCATTAAAAAAAAGAAGCCAAAAACCTAAAAATACTCTATTTCTTTTCAGGCTGGACATCCTCAAGCTCCTTGGCAATCTGAGATATTTTCTCTAAAATACCTTTTTTAGCATCTTCATCTAATTTCATACCAAGAGCTGTCTCGTAAACCTCTTTGGCCTCACTATGCTTTGACTTAGCTCTAAGCACATCACCAATATGCTCCCAAATCACTCCTTCATTAGGCACAAATTGGATAGCCTGCTTATAAAAATCAACAGCCTTCTCTAAGTCACCATTCTTAAAATAAATAAAGCCCAGCGTATCTAAAAAATAGCCATCAAAAGGTTTTAACGCAATAGCTCTCTCTACCAGATTTTTTGCCTCTTCAAGATTTTGATCTCTTTGCGCATATAGATAAGCCAAATAGTTTAAAGCATTGGCATAGTCCGCATCAAAAGCAATAACTCTTTTCATTGTTTGGATACAATCTTGGATCTGACCATTTTTTTCTTCATAAACCCCTTTATAAAAAAGTAGGTCCAAACGATCAGGGTATCTTGTAAAACCTTCTTCTAGCGCCAAAATAGCCTTGTCGCTGGAACCATTTTCGAAATGCAACTGAGCCACAATTGGTACAAATTGCCACGAATAAAGCTCATCCTTCGCTTCTGTTTCCGCGATCTTTAAGGCGCCTTTTATATCACCAGAGTCTTGCATGATGCCAATCATCCGCATTCTTGCTATCGCATAGTAACGAGAGTCGGAAGTGATTTTACTAAAGGCATCAAGCGCTTCTTTATTATCACGAATTTTTTCATGACAAAGACCAGCAAGATACAATAGCTGGCTCGACTTGGGATCGTCTTTTAACAAAACTTGCGCAAGATCTAAAGCCTGGTGCACTTTTTTTAATTCCCAAAGGATGTAGATCTCTTGGATTTTCATCGCCGGACTGACCTTGGGATTGTTAGTTATTAAGGGTTCATAGAAACGAGCCACTTGCTCAATGCTACCAAAATAGCTAATCCAAGTTGCTAAACGGTCGTTATAGTCCTCATGTTTTGAATACCGCTCAAAGAGAGACTCAAAAGATTTTATAGCCTCCTTTGTTTCACCTCTTAGGGCTAAAAAGCTAGCATGAAGAAGCAGTGTGATCTCTGAATCATTATTTTCTGCTGCTACTTGTGCTTTCGTATAAGCAAGTGCCTGCTTAATGCGGTCTAGTTTGATGAGAGCTCGTAGTGTCAAGGATAAGGCTAGCATGTTCTTTTCATCAGCCTTAAAAGCCTTTTCATACGCTAAAAGAGCCTCTTCAACTTTTTCTTGCTTTTCTAAGATAAATCCACTTAAGGCCAATGCCTTCTTTCCCGAAGGGTCATTAGTCTGAGCTTTTTTGGCCTGAATCAAAGCTTCATCAAGTTGATTGTTTTTTATTAAAAGCTCACAGAAAGCTAAGCGAATTTCCACATTTTTAGGATAAAGCAACACCATCTTTTCAGCCACTTTTAAGCCATTTTCAAGGTCTAAAAATCTAAGGGTACTTTCAAGAAGGGCTTGAGCTGTCTTTTCATTGGGATCTAGTTGGTAGGCCTTTTCAAAATTCTTCTGCGCTAGTACGTATCTTTCTTTCTGCAACTCTGTTTGGCCAGCTAAAAAATAATATTCCGCGCTGTACTCTTCATCAATGTCACCTGATTTATTCGCTTTTGCTTTTGTGACATTTTCTGGAGCACTGCTTACATGCTGGCAAGACAAGCTAAAGCAAGACATACTCAAGAGTAACAGGCACTGAAAGCTAATTTGCAACACGAAACTTCCCCTTTTAAGCAAGAGTAACTTAGATGGAATAGGTTAAGCCATTTCCTGCTCGTGCAACAAGCTTGTCAATCGGCGGAATTTGATCATAGAAAATCTCGACCAAACAAAGCCCTTTTGCCGGCGCGGTCACGCCGCAAAACCGTCGATCTTTCCTGGCAATAAGCTCCTCAATTTCTAAAATCGGCTTCTTACCAATTGCCCTTTCGACAACGGTACCTACAATGATACGAACCATCTGTTTTAAAAAGCCAGTGCCTACAATCCAAATGTCAATGAGATCGCCTCGGTCATCTACCTTGCATTCGAGGATCTCTCTAACGGTAGTCTTTGCATGAGAATCAGCACTACGAAAGGCTGCAAAATCTTGCTTCCCCTCAAACTTCTTTAAATCATTCCACAAGTCTTCACTCTTAACACGCGCAGGTACAGGCCAAACGAAACGCTTAGCGAATGGATTGTAACATTGTCCTCGCCAAAGTCGATAGCGATAGGCTTTAGCTCTTGCGCTATTAATGGGATGAAACCCTGGTTCTGCATGCTTAACACTTAGGACATTGATATCATTAAATAAGATAGCATTAACACCTGCTAACCAACTTTCTTTTAGCTCTAATGAGCTTTTAAAAAGACCTACTTGGTTTTGGGCGTGAACTCCTTTGTCTGTCCGGGAAGCTCCTTGCAGTCGCACGGGATGCCGAAGCAATGTTGCTAGGGCTTTTTCTACATGATCTTGGACAGCATTCTTTGAGATTTGTGATTGAAATCCATCATAAAGAGTACCATCATAAGCCAACTCTACTCGATACAAAAATTCAGGTTCCATTAAGCTACTTCACTAAAATGTTTCAAACTGAAATGCGATCCCCACTGCATTTTGACTGATAAAATCAGCTTTTTTAGAGGTGCGACCGGCGGGTAATTTACTAGAAATTTTTGTCGCCTTGCGGATGAAAGGAGACAAGTAGATACTGCCAAATCCCATCGTGCGGCGCAACGACTGAGTGCCAGCCTCATCAAGGGGATTTAGCAATATGTTAAGCGACACTGTCAATACTGAGCCATTATTCCAACCTCTATTTACATAAGGCTTGGCATCGCTCGTTTGCTCAGAAGCTTGTGACTCAAGGACTCTTGTCTCCTCAAAATAAAGCTCTTGATAGCCAAGCATGCTATCCAAATTGACGTAGCGAAAACCAGGAACTTTGAACTTTGCTAACAGCGAAACTTCATAAGAAAAAAGAGATAAGCTTAGTTTATCTCCTGAGACTTTCACAAAGTCCTCATCAGAACTAGCAGGCAAGCTTGATCCCTCTTTGAGTTCTTGCTGCGTACCACCTGCTGTATAAAAACTTAGACCAAACCCTGCGCCCAAGCTTAAAGGGCCAAAATCTTGGTAATGCTTGCCCATTCTGAGCATAGCCTGCCAGCTGGGTTGACCGTAAAAAACCTTATAGTGAGCAAGCTTCGTAAAGTTAGGCTTTGCTGCTGCGATCGCAAAGACAGAATTCTTGCCCACATCATCGCTTTTATCAGGCTCTTTGTTGACGGTGTTTATGCTTTCATCGGCATAGACAGAGCGAGCAAAAAGCAAAGGAGAGTTAAAAGAGAGGAAACAAATGAAAATTACAAATTTTCTGACGCTAAAGCAAACGTTCCAAGATTTGGACTGCATTGGTAGCTGCTCCTTTTTTCAGATTGTCCGATATATTCCAGAAACTTACAAACCGGCTAACCTTTTCACCAAAGGGCAAACGAACCCGAGAAACAGAGACCTTCCTTTGGCCAGTCCATTCTTTTGGTGAAGGCATTCTCTTGGCCTCATTAACCCTTTCTAATACTATACTCTCACTTTTTTCAAAGACTGCTAAGATCTCCGAAAGCTCTACTTCTCTTTGCAACTCAACAGTTACACTTTCACAATGGCAGTTTGTAACCGGTACTCGAGCAGTGTGTGCAAATACAGGAAGGCTCGGTGCCGAAAGAAGACGCCTGCTTTCTCGGACAATCTTTTGCTCCTCTTCACAATGACCTTGCTCATCAAAGGCGCCAATAAAGCTCAAAACATTGTTATAAATCGTATTAGAATAGACAGAAGGTAGGCGATGACCCGCGCTTTTCTCTTGCAAGAGAAGCTCAGCAATACCATTTTGGCCTGTGCCTGAGACAGACTGATAAGAGCTTACCCAAACACCAGCTAGTCCAAAGACATCTTGTAGCGGTTTTAAACAGACAACCAACTGGATAGTAGAGCAATTAGGGTTAGCAATGATCCCTTTCTTAACCTTGCCGCCTAAAAGCTCCTGGCCATTTACCTCAGGAACAATAAGACTAAAAGACTCATCGCCGCGAAAAGCGCTTGAATTATCAATAACTCGCACACCAAGCTCACTAATCGCTGGGCTTTGTGCTCGCGAGAATGTTGAACCAGCCGACAGTAGAGCAAAAGAAAAACCCTCTAGTTTTGCAAGCTCATACTCTTCTACCCTAATCTGATCTGGTCCAAAATCAAGCCATGTGCCAGCTGATTTACTAGAAGCAAAAGCAAAAACTTCTGCCTTAATTCTCAGACGCTTAAGCAAAAAATAAAGCTCGCTTAACATCTCTCGTCCGACAGCGCCACTAGCGCCAACGACCGCTATTTTCATATATTATCCTTACAACTATAAAAAACTTAACCCGAGAAGTGAAATTTTTTGAAATTCACCAAAAAATTGAAAGGATTCGAAGTTCGGTTGGGTGCAAGGCGCAAGGAGAAGCGAAGCCACAGTGTACATATTGATACATGAGGATTTCGCGACGACAAAGCAACGCCGACAAGGGACTAACTTCGCGTCGTAGCACACAACTAGAAATTCGAATCCAGGCTTAACCTTCTTGCTCAAGATCCTCTTCTTCGCCCTCATCTTCTTGAAAAATCTCATCTTCATCGGCAGCTTTTTTCCAGCCAAGAACCCATTCTAAAGGGCCTGTAAGGGAGTAGAGGAAAAAGAATAAAAAGCCAACTAACATCGGCTGGTAAGCAGCAATAGCGACAAGAGTTACCAATAAGGCAAGCAAACGAAAAGCTTTAACGCCTTTAATCTTCAAGGATTTGTGTGTTCTATAAGTTAAATTTGAAACCATCATAATAGCCAAAAAAGGCGTCATGACAGCAAAAAAACCAAAACGAACCTGGCTCAAAGAAAGAAAATGGAAAATATTAGCAATAATAAAATTTGTTCCCTCAAGATCATAATTCTCGCTAGTCAGGCCAACAAAACAAGCGATTACTCCAGCAGCCATAGGGATAGGTAAGCCAACAAAATCGCCTTTTGTTTTGCCTATAGAGCTTTGAACATTAAAGCGAGCAAGACGTAGTGCACCACAGGCTAAAAATAGAAACCCAAAAATCAAGCCAAGACGGCCTAACCCTGAAAGAGCGTACTGATACATCAAAAAGCTAGGTGCCAAACCAAAAGAAATCAAATCACACAAGGAATCGTACTGAACACCAAACTCGCTAGTGCCTTTAGTAAGCCTAGCAACTTGCCCATCTAAGACGTCAAAAATAGAGGAAAGTAAAATCGCTGTAGCTGCCCAAAAATAATCCCCTTGCAGGGCTTTCATAACTGAAAAATAACCAAAGAACAAATTTCCTGAGGTTAACAAATTGGGAAGGATATATACCGCACCCCCAATTTTTGGACGAAATTTTTTCAACTCTTAGTCCTTTCTGCTTTTTAGCTCAAAATTCTCTTCAGCTGTTGTCTTTCGCATATAATTTGGTTTTGGCAAGTGATCACAAAAGAGCTCAGCTTTCCCTGAAAATTGCCCTATCATACCTAGAAGGCAATATTCAAGTAGCTCTTCGTTTGTGAGAACTCGCGAGATCTGCAAGGATGCATGACTAGCCGCAAACAAATCCCATTGCTTGGCAGCAATCCATACTCCTTGGCTAAAAAGTTCGTTTAATTGACCAAACTCGCAGCTAGTGCTGCTACCTTCATGCAAGATAACTGAGCTTTGCTTCGTTTTAGCATTATAGCGAGCAATAAAACCATGGGCTCTAGTGAGAGGCCAATATAAAAAGAGATCACGGCCATAATCATTTGTTGCCACCAGATGAAAAAGCGCGGCTTCCAGCGCAGAAGTCTGTGCCATCATAGGCTTCTGCGTTGGGTCAGCCGCCACATAACCATATAGCCAACCCAAACCAATCTTAATGCCGGTAAAAGAACCCGGGCCGCCAGTAATAACAATCTGATCAAACTCAGCGCCTCCTATGTGAGCTTTTGCTTGCTTCACTAAGAGAGATAAATTACCAGCAGAACCAAATTTTTGCGGGCAGACTGCAAGAAAAATGGGTTTAGGATTAGTTGTGAAGCTAGCACAGGCTACTCCTACACCATCTAAAGATGAATCAATATAAAGACAATACATGCATAACCTTATTATTCAAAAACAGAACGTAGTCCTTTTAGTATGGGGGTCCAGTAGCGAGAGAAATCATTATAGGTGGCAAGAACAACTAGAGCCATAATCATAACAAAGCCTATGCGTTGGAAATTCTCTAAAGCCACAGCGCTTAGTGGTCTTCGCCTCATAGCTTCAAACAAGACAATTAGCAGCTGACCACCATCTAACGCTGGAATAGGAAAGAGATTAACTAGGCCTAAGTTAATACTTATAAGAGCTAATGTTTTCAAAAAAGGTTCAAGCCCCAAAGAGGCAGCATCTTGCGCCACTTTGGCAATAAGCACAGGACCGCCGAGCGCTTTAAGCGGCACCTCACCAGTGATAAGACCATAAAGAGAGCTAATAATAAGACGCGAGTATTTAGCTGTGGCTTTAGCACCAAAAGCAATTTGCTGCCAAAGCGTGTCATATTTTTCAATATAAAGAGTAGGGCTTAAATCTTGCCCTAAGAACGTCGCATCAAGTACATAAACAGTCCTTTTACCATCTGCTCTTTGTGTCTCGATAGGATTAAGCGGTACTTTAAGCTCATAATTTGCATATTTTCGCACAATGCTAAGCGTCACTAGCTCTTGGGTGTTTTCCTCTAAAGCAGCAGCTAAATCGAAAAAGTTGCTAATTTTTTGGCCATTAAAGGCCACGATCTGGTCCCCTTTAACAAAGGGGCCATCATTGCTCTTAGGGCCACTAAAGACGGTCAGCTGACTATCAAACAAGCCCAAAGCAGCACTTAATTTTTGACGATTTTGACGCCAGCTCTGTCCGTGATCAAAGCTTAAAGCAATGTCACTTGCATCAAGCAAAATTGAGCTAAGCTCACCTTCTAATTGATCCTTTTTAGCGAAAGGATCATAGCCCTTGCGCACCTCTAGAACAAACTGACGCAACCCAGCTTGATAGGAGGTAAAAAGACTATCTTCTAATTTAGCCCAAGAGTCGGTAGCGATAGCATCTACCCCAGCAGGTTTAACACTCACCACATAGTCACCGGTTTCTAGACCTGATTTGCTAGCTAAGGAACGTGGATCTTTGATCGTAATAACAGGTGGTATTTGAGAAAAATAAATACCAAGTCTTCCCTGCTGCTCCTTCTTGGTAGTTATAGCATTTTCACCAATTTTGCTCTCCGGCACGATCGTTAGGGAGCGGGTCTCACCTTGCCGATTTATAAGAAAATCAAGCGGTTTTTCGGCAGAGTGCACAATAATATCGCGCATTTCATCCCAAGTTTTCACTTGGACACCACCAACCTCAATAATAATGTCGCCTTCATGTAAGCCACTTTGGTCTGCGCGACTGTTATCAATAATCTGTCCAATCTTTGCTGGGATATGCTCAATACCTCTTGCACCTAACCAAGCAAAGACAAAAAGAGCCAAAAGAAGATTCGCCAAAGGTCCAGCACTAATTGTTGCTAAACGGGCCAAAGCACCTGCTTTATTTAATTCGTGGCCGCGGTGTAGTTCTTTTACCTCTTCATCAGGATAAGCACCTGCAAATTTGACAAACCCACCAAGGGGAAGCAACGCCACTTGATAAAGTGTGCCATTTCGTTCAAAACCAAAGAGCTTTGGACCAAAGCCAATTGAAAATATTTCAACACCAATGCCACAGAGGCGGCCAACAATAAAATGGCCTAGCTCGTGGACAAAGATCAAGATGCCCAAAAAAACTACGACAGCAACAACTGGGTTTGTTAACAATTGAACCATGCAAGTCCCTAAAGTTTTTGCTCAAAAAGCAACAATAGAGCATATAGAGCCGAAGCACCAAACATAATACCATCGACGCGATCCAAAAACCCGCCATGACCTGGTAGAACTTTGCCAGAATCTTTCACCTGCGCAAAGCGCTTAAAATAAGACTCTACAAGATCTCCTAAAATACTCACTATGCCAACAATCATAGCCGTAAAAGCAAGGCTTAGCAGGCTAAATGGATTTTGTCCCCACAAGGTGGCGATAGTAATTGCTGCGATGACACCGCTTACCAAGCCAACAACAGCTCCCTCAATAGTCTTTTTTGGTGACAGCCGGGGTGATAATTTTCTCTGACCAAAAATCTTGCCGCCAAAAAATCTGCCGCCAAAATAGGCACCGCTATCATTAGCCATAACAATAAAAAGCAACAAAAATACAAAGTAGGCTTGCGACTTTAGCTGATAAAGATGCCAGATTGCTAACCAGGGCGGCAGGCAATAAGCAAGAGCCAAAAGTGAGGTTAAAAGCCCAACCATTGCCTTAGCGAGGTCTTGTTCAAGAAAAACAAAAGCAAAGAAAAATACTGTTGCCCCTAAAGAGATCAACCCAACAACAGGTAAATGTTTTGAAATTTCATCTGCATAACAGAACCAGAAAGTACCTATCATACCAAACGAAACATTCGCCCATGCCACTTTGGCCTGACTATTGCTCTTGTTAGCAGTAGAGGCAGCAATGGCTAACAGTCTTGGATAAATCATATCAATGATTTCCCAGAGACTAAGACCTAAACAAAGAACAAAAAATGCTAGCACCCACACGCCAGGCGCATAAGCTAGAAATGCCGCAAGAAGTGGCAAAGTACAGATAGCCGTTAAAACACGAGTATAGAGCATCAGCAAATTTCCTGTGCTTTGTGATCAAAAGCGTTCACGCAAATAACTGATGAAAGCTTTTGCTCCGTTTCACAAACTTTCCCAAATCTGCGATCTCGCTTTTGAAATGCTAGGATGCAGTCTAAAAAATCGTCTTGGCGAAAATCTGGCCAATAAACAGGAGTAAACCAAAGCTCTGCATAAGCGCATTGCCAGAGCAGAAAATTAGATAGCCTTTGCTCACCACTTGTTCTGATAATAAGGTCAGGGGAAGGAAGGCCCTTTGTCCATAGATAAGACTCAAAGAGGCTAGCGTTAATATTATTAATATCTAACTTCGCATCCTTTGCATCTTGAACCATTAGCTTACAGGCATGAAGGATTTCCTGCTGCCCTGAGTAGCTAAGGGCAATGTTTAAAACCAAACCTGTGTTGGCCGACAACACTTTTTGCGTCTTTTGAATGAGGGTTTGCGTCTTAATAGGCAAGGCCTCAAGTCGGCCCATGATGCGAAGTTGCACATTATTCTGCCTAAGTTCTTCTCGATCCTTCTCTAGGTAATAGTCAAGGAGCGAGAGAAGAAATTGAACTTCAGTCTGGGGCCTTCCCCAGTTTTCTTCACTAAACGCATAAAGGGTGAGGGCTTCAATACCTAAGCTAGCAGCTGTTCGAACAACAGCTCGAACACTTTCTACCCCCCTTTTATGGCCAAAAATTCGCGGCTTGCCACGATTCTTAGCCCATCTACCATTGCCGTCCATGATAATGGCAACATGCCGTGGAAGAGGTTGTGACTTGATATTTTCTATGATTGACAAAGCTGTTCCCCATCTAATATCTAACTTATTGTCTCTCACCTTTTTTCGGAGAATATATCGTGGAAAGCAAAAAAATAGCTACATACCCTCATGCAAAGGGGAAGCTCATTATGCTCTCCACTCATATTGGCTGCCCCGAGGACATCCCTAGCCGATCGATAAAGGCATTAAAAGAAGCCGAGTTACTTGTCTTTGAAGATGACCGGCAAGCACGCCTTGCTCTTAAGACTGCCGGTCTCCATCGTGAATATCTCAAATTTTCAGAGCATCAGCAAAAAGAAACCATTGAAGCCAGCAAAGAGTTTTTTATAGCAGGCAAAACGATAGCTTATATGAGCGATCAAGGCTGCCCAACCCTTGCTGACCCAGGTTCTGCGCTTCTTCACCTAGCTTATGATCTTGGGTGCAAAGTTGAAGTTATTCCAGGTCCAAGTTCACTAACAGGCGCGATCTCTGCCTTTCCATACCCATTGCGAGAGTTCCATTTCGTTGGTTTTTTGCCGCAAAATCAGCAAGATAGAGAAAGATCTCTCAGTCGCTACAAAGAGACAAAAAAGCCAATCATTTTAATGGACACTCCTTATCGGCGCGATAACTTGCTTACACTATGCGAACGGCTGTTAGGAAGCCCTTTTGTTGCTCTTTTAGCTTTTAATATCAGCATGCCAGACCAAGCTTTCTTGTTTGGTCCGCTTAAGAGTCTAGCAAAGCAAGCTAAAGAGCTACCAAAAGGCAATTTTGTCTTGATCATTGCCCCCAAGGCATACTGTCGCTAATCGCGCGACCGATAGAACCTTGATTCTTTATAAAAAGGCAATGCCAAAAGAAAGATTGTCCGCAAGATAGCCAAAAAAGGAATGGCCATCAAGACACCTAAAAAGCCCCATAAATCGCCAAATGCGATCACAGAAGTAATCACGACAAGGGGGTGCAGGCCAGCTTTTTCGCCCAAAACCTTCGGCGTGATGATCATGCCATCAATCCCTTGAACAGCTAAAAAGACCAGCCCAACACCTAAAAGCTGCCCTGAGCCATGAAAATCAGAAAAAACAGAGAAGATACTCAAAGCTCCACCGACAATAACATCAACATAAGGGACAATACGACAAATACCCGCAACAAGACCAATCGTTGAAGCAGAGGGAATACCCACGATGTTAAAACCAATGATGTAAAGGATACCTAAGGCAGCTGCAACCATAACCTGACCTTTTAACACCTGCCTTAATGTTCGATGCAATCGCGAGATAAGCTCCAAAAAAGGTTTTCGCAAGTCTAAGGGCACAAGTTGCGTCAAACTGTGTAAAAACAACCTCCCATCTTTTAAAAAGAAAAAGGTGATGAGAGGAATCATCACTAAATTGACAACGGTGCCTAAAAATCTAGGAGCTGTTTCCCATATGGTAGAAAGCGCTCTTTGCATCTGGTTTGATACCGGCACCATATTGCGTATCTGCTCGACAACAGAGTCAAAGACAGACTCATCAATAAAACCAACCTTCATAACGGTGCGCTTTGCCCAACTTAGCAAAGCCCTAGCAAGATTATCCGTCACCTTAGGTGCTTTTTGTAAAAGCGTGATGGTTTCTTCATAAAGAGGTGTTAAAAACAAAAAGGCGCCGAGAATAATCAGGCCAAAGGTAATAAGCAAAATACAGCTTACGACAAGGCTTCGAGGAATTTTTCCTCTAGAAAAAAATCCGACAATAGGATTTAGCACCAGCACTAAAAAAAAAACTGATTACTACTGGCAAGATAAAAGGCTGATAGATCCAGATAATAAAAACTAGCGCCAGTAAAAGCCCACCAAGAAAGCAGATAAAACGCTTTAAAGTCCGCGCATCTGCTGTATTTGTCTTATTTCTTTCGGGCATGCCCAACTCTAAATCAGACATTTGTTGATCCTAGGGGGTGATAGAGAAAACCCTGTCAATCTGATTGTAGTCTTTAAGCACAAAAAGAGAACGAGAATCCCAATTATTTTTTGCAAAGATTTGAGAGATCTTCTCTTGCTGGCCTTTACCCATCTCCAAAAATATCCGTGCATTTGCGACCAAGATAGATTTTGCCTGCTCTGCAATAAGACGGTAAAAAAAGTAACCTTCTTCTTCCGCCATATATGCTGATCGTGGCTCATAAGCCCAAACATCAGGAGCAATCTCACCGATCTCTTGCTCACCAATATAGGGGGGATTGGCAACTAATAGGTCAAAGTTGCCCGCAGCCCTAGCAGTCCAGTTGGCTAAATCCCTTGCGTCAGTGTGCACAAAGTTAATGCCATGTTCCAAGCCAAGCAGGTCCTCAGCGTTTTGCCGCGCTACTTCTAAAGCCTCTTTACTAATATCCCAAGATTCAAGAATGGCATTTTTTGCATATTTCTTCAGCGAAATGCTGATGCAGCCTGTACCGCTGCCTATTTCCAGAATTCTAGGAGATTTCAGCTTATTTTCAGTAATATAAGCAAGACAAGCTTCAACCAAATGCTCGGTATCAGCTCTGGGGATAAGCGTGTGCTTATTTACCTGAAACAAAAGACCCATAAACTCACGGCAACCAAGGATATAAGCCAAAGGCTCACCAGCCAGGCGTCTTTGCAAAATGCTGTTCATGGTTTCTGCCTCTGCTTGCGAGACAGTCTGTTCTGGTCTTAAAATAAGATCTTGCCTATGAAGGCTGCAAACATGGGATAAAATTAGGTAGACTTCTGCTTGCGCTTCTTGCCAGCCATTTTGCGCCAGCTTTCTTTGGCACAAAAGCACAAGATCTCTTGCCTTGATTTCACCTTTAGGCATCATTTCTGCGCTTTAAGGAGGTCGGCAGTATAACTTGCCCCTAGCTTATCTAAGATCTCTTCGATATTACCTTCCATAAAGTCAGCAAGGCGGTAGAGGGTCACGTTAATGCGATGGTCTGTAACTCGCCCTTGCGGGAAATTATATGTCCGGATCCGCTCACTTCTATCACCTGATCCCACCTGCGCTTTACGGTCCGCAGAAATTTCATCTGCCTGAGTTTTTTGTAGCCGCTCATAGAGGCGACTACGCAGCATCTTCATGGCCTTTTCACGATTTTTGAACTGGCTACGCTCATCTTGGCACTCAGCGATAGTACCGGTTGGCAAGTGGGTGATACGCACTGCGGAATCAGTGGTGTTCACGTGCTGGCCACCAGCGCCGCTTGAACGATAGGTGTCTATTTTTAAGTCACTTGGATTGATTTCGACTTCAACTTCTTCAGCTTCAGGCAAAACAGCAACGGTGCAAGCACTCGTATGAATACGGCCTTGGGATTCTGTTTCAGGAATACGTTGAACCCGGTGCACGCCCATCTCAAACTTCAAGCGGCTATACACCTTTTTACCGGAGATCAAAACAATAACTTCTTTGTAGCCACCCTTTGCTGACTCGGTAGCGCTCAAAAGCTCGACCTTCCATGCCTTATCTTCAGCGTAACGAGTATACATACGCAAAAGATCGCCACAGAAAATACCAGCCTCTTCACCACCAGTGCCAGCTCTTATTTCAAGCATAACATTGCGATCGTCACGGGGGTCGCTTGGCAAAAGCAGAACGGTACATTCATCTTCAAGCCGCTTGAGATCTTTTTGCAGGCGATCAATCTCTTCACGAGCCATGGCATGCATTTCAGTATCAGGCGACTCGAGAAGGTCTTGAGCATCAGCAAGCTCCGCTTGCATAGCTTTAGATTGTCGATAAAGAGCAACTATCTCTTCCAGATCAGCGCGTTCCTTACTCAATTTGGAGAAGGTCTTACCATCAAGATCTGGCTGCATGATAGACTGCTCTAACGAAATAAAGCGCTGTTCTATCTCTTCTAGCTTGGAAAGCATACGAGCTTACTTTAAGTTCTTATATTTTTTCTGGAACTTCTCAATACGACCTGCAGAGTCGATGAGTTTTTGCTTGCCAGTAAAAAACGGATGGCAAGCACTGCAAATTTCAACCCTGATTTCTGCCAGGATAGACCTTGTCTCAAACTCTGAACCACAAGCACAGGTTACTTTCGACAGTTGATAGTTTGGATGAATATCTTTTTTCATTATTTATACCTTAACAAACGTTTGTATTAGCTTAATTTAGCCGTTCATCGATTCGACAAACTCAGCATTATTTTTCACTTTATCCAGCTTATTGAGCAAGAAGTCCATTGAATCTACTGGGTTAAGTGGCTGTAAAAGCTTTCTTAAGATCCACATTCTATTGAGCACTTCTTTTGTCAAGAGAAGCTCTTCCTTTCGGGTGCCTGATTTATTCAGATCGATGGCTGGGAACATCCTTTTTTCTACCATCTTTCTGTCTAAATGCAACTCCATATTGCCGGTTCCCTTAAACTCTTCGAAAATAACTTCGTCCATTCGAGAGCCTGTATCAATCAAAGCAGTCGCAATGATTGTTAAAGAACCACCTTCTTCAATGTTTCTAGCAGCACCAAAGAACCTTTTTGGCTTGTGTAACGCATTAGAGTCAACACCACCGGATAATATCTTACCTGAAGGAGGTACCACTGAGTTATAAGCACGCGCCAGACGAGTAATTGAATCGAGAAGAATAACAACATCTTTCTTATATTCAACCAAGCGTTTGGCTTTTTCTATAACCATTTCAGCAACTTGAACATGGCGTTGAGCTGGCTCGTCGAAAGTTGAGCTAATTACCTCTCCCTTAACAGAACGCTCCATGTCAGTTACTTCCTCAGGCCGCTCATCGATGAGTAGCACGATCAGCACCGCTTCTGGGTGATTTCGCTCAATAGCCGTGGCAATTTGTTGCAACAAGACTGTCTTACCAGTCCTTGGAGGTGCTACGATAAGTGAACGCTGCCCCTTGCCGATAGGGATGAGCATATCGATGATACGGGTAGAATAAATCTTTGGATTAAATTCTAGATTAAACTTCTCCATTGGATAAAGAGGGGTCAAGTTATCAAAGATAATCTTGTCCATGTCTTGGTCAGCAGGCTCACCGTTGACATTCTCGACTTTAAGCAAAGCAAAATAGCGCTCAGAATCTTTTGGTGGCCGAATATGACCAGCAACGGTATCACCAGTACGCAAGTTAAAACGCCTAATCTGAGAAGGCGATACATACATATCATCCGGACCTGGCAAGTAGTTATAGTCCGGGGCACGAAGAAAGCCGAAACCATCTGGCAATGTCTCTAAAACACCAGAACCGTAGATTACCCCACCCTTTTCAGATTGGGCCTGCAGCAGAGCAAAAATCAACTCTTGCTTGCGCATAGCGCTTGCCCCAATCACACCAAACTCTTTGGCCAACTGAGTTAAGTCAGAAATTCTTCGCGTCTTAATCTCGTTGAGATCAATTACTTTAAGGGTCTCTTCTCTTGGATTCTTTTTGGCATCAGTGGCCATGTAGGTTTGCTCTCTATTTAGATTGTTTTTTAGAATGCGGATCAATCAGATTTTGGGGACTCTGGTCTCTCCACGGGATTTATATCTTCTGGCAAGATCAGGAGTTGTTAGCCCTTGCTCACAGCTGTTGTTTAAACCCTAATACTTTAGTTCTTTGGTTCTTAGCAAGGTTTTTTTTCCGAACGCCAAGAATATTTACCTTTGGCTTAAAATGCTATAATAATTTTACATTTTGGTTTATAACCAACAAATACTTGAAATCCTTAATCAAATAGGTCTTAGCTATGAAAAATGCCGCTTTTGCCACAATTTTAGCCTTTGCCGTCAGTATCTGCTCCTGGACAGCAAGGTCTTATACCATGGAAGATAGGTTTCAGAGCCTGATGATTACTACTGGCTATTCAACTATTTTAGGAGCAGCTTGTGGCCTAGCTTTTCTTGGCCTAACAAAGCAAAACCCACAGAAAAACTGGCAAGATATCTCTATGGGCGCTTCAATTGGCTTTTTTACTGGCATTGGGTATGGTGTCTATGCCTTAAATACACAAACACCAAATTATAACTACTCCTCTGAAGCACAGGAAGCACGCTCATCTAACTTTCGCTTAACATTCACCCCCGTCTTTAATTCTCAAGGGGTAAGCGCTTTTGCCGCTAACTTAGCTATCCCTCTGCGTTAACGACGCCTGCCACTAAATCATAGTCATGAGACTCACTAACTTGCACCCTTTGTACCTGGCCCGGCTTAAAAAAGCCGTCATTTAGATAAACAACACCATCAACTTCAGGAGCTTGAAAAGAAGCTCTAGCTTCCCAAAGCAGCTCACTCTCTTTACTTGGGCCAAGTACCAGCGCATCGATCTCTTGCCCTAAGTATGACTTAAGTTTAGCTTTGGAAATCTTACGCTGCAGTTCCATAACCTTTTTTTGGCGCAGCTCTTTGATTTCCTGTGGCACCTGATTTGCCATGCGACCAGCAACAGTGCCCTCTTCTTGGGAGTAGGTAAAGCAACCTAAGTGATCAAACTTCATCTTAGCGACAAAATCTAACAGCTCGTTGAAGTCTTCCTCTGTTTCACCTGGGAAGCCCACCATGACTGATGTTCGCAGGCTAATAGCAGGCACTCGCTCTCTTAACTTGCTAAAAATCGCCTCTAAATCTTGGCGAGTAACCTCTCGACTCATAGCCTTAAGGATAGAATCTGCAGCATGCTGTACAGGGATATCAAGATACTTGACAATCTTTTTCTGACTAGCAAAGAATTCAAGGAATGCATCAGAAATATTTTCTGGATAGATATAAAGGAGCCTAATCCACTGCAAATCTTCAACTTCACAGAGGTTTTGCAACAAAATCAAAAGCGGGTGAGCCGCCTCTGCAAGATGATGCATGCTTTTCCAACCAGGCTCTAAGCCATAGGCGGCTAGATCTTGGGCAATCAAATTGATTTCACGAACACCCTGAGCTGCTAAATTTCTTGCCTCTGCAACAACACTCTCGACGCTGCGAGATCTGAGCCTACCGCGGATAGCGGGGATAATACAAAACGAGCAATTGTGTTGACAGCCTTCTGCTACCTTTACATAAGCACTATAACCTGCAAGTGTATTTACTCTTTCCAACTTGTCGTTGTAGAGGTAGTGAGAGCGTTTTGCAAATACAGAACCTTTTTTAATTTCCTGCTGCTCTAATTGATCTAACAACTTTAATACATTAGGAAACTCATCTGTACCGACAAAAAGATCAACTTCCGGCAGGCCTTTCGCTAGCTGTGTTTTGTAACGCTGGGTCAAACAGCCACTAACAACAAGCTTTAAATCAGGCTTTGACTTTTTCAGTTCAGCGCATTCCAAAATAGTATCAATACTCTCTTCTTTAGCGCTTTGGATAAAACCGCAAGTATTGACGATGATGGCGTCTGCCTCTTTTGATTCAGGCACATAGACGTAGCCGCCGCCTAAAACCTTTGCTAGCATAACCTCGCTGTCAACTCGATTTCTAGCGCAACCTAGTGAAATAAGATGTACTTTTTTTGGGCTTGCCAATGTCTCACCTAGCTATATTTAAAATTACTTTGGCGGCACTTTTAACATGCTTCTACCAGTACTGACAAGGGGCTAAATATGCAAAAAGGTCTAATCGCCATTAATGGCAAGGTTTATCCAAGCGATGAGGCGCTAATATCGCCGCTTGATAGAGGATTTCTATTTGCTGACAACGTTTTTGAAGTCTTTGCAGGCTTTAATGACAAACTGCTTGATACACTACCCCATTTAATACGCCTAAGAAAATCGGCAAGCGAAATTGGCCTTGAAATCCCATGGTCTGATGCTGAACTTGAATTTGAACTCTTAGGCCTACTAAAGCAGCTAAACTGCCCAAAAGCCTACCTTCGCTTGGTGGTTACAAGAGGCTACGGCCTAGGATTAGATTACGCTGAACAAACCCCCAATCGCATCACTTATTGTTTTGCTGCCAAGCCGTTACCTGATCGGTTTAGTGCTGAGGGGATCTCTTTATATAAGGTGACTAACCACAAAGACGAACGTCAAGCTGCCATCAAGACAGCTAACTATTTGTTAAGCATTGTTGCTTTAGCCAAAGCTAAAAACCTTGGGTTTGACGATGTCTTATTTGTCAATGCCAGCCGTGAAGTCCAAGAAGCCTCAACAGCAAATATTTTCTTTCTTGGCCAAGAAGAAGGCAAAATAGAAATTGCCACACCAAGCCTACGAAGCGGCATTTTAAAAGGGATTACTCGCGATAGGATCATTCATCTCCTGAGCTCTCATGAAATTTTAGTAGAAGAAAAAATAATTTTTGAGGATGAACTGCCACGTTATGACGAAGCATTTCTTTGTTCCACGGTAAAAGGCCTTATACCTATAGCAAGAATTGGCGATCACAAATTTCATTTTGATCGCAAAGGTTCTATATTCAAGACAATCGAAGCGCTGTTTTTAAATGATATTGCCAAGACCCTTGGCCACTTGGTCGAGTGGAATACAGGTAGAGTTAACTAGTTTCGCTCAAGACAACAAGGAGGAGCTAACAACGAAGTTAACGCAGCGATTTTGGTTTTTCAGGGCCGACTAACACTACTTCGCGGATTTAGGGAATGCCCCTAAATCCTTAGCCTTGCAATTGAGGTTCCTATCGTAACCATAGCAAGATAGTTTCTGCTGAGTTTTTAAGAGCTAGTTTGTAAGAGCAGCCTGGCATAAGACGGTGTTCTGGGGAGC
>CALBMD010000515.1 GCA_937896265.1 uncultured Pseudomonadota bacterium | reverse complement strand
TGTCTGAAATTTCAAATGCCGTAAATGTTCCTATCATTATAAGTGGCGGCTGCTCTTCCGTAGAAAATGTGAACCAGGGTTTAAGAGCGGGAGCAGCAGCTGTTGCCGCTGGCAGCTTATTTATATATGCTGGTCGGCATAAAGCTGTGCTTGTAAACTATCCACATGATTCAATATTAAATCGGAGCGAAATTGCAAAGCTTAAATAAGGTCTATAGGATATGTGGCCGCTGTATTATGGACTCTTCTGATCCAGCAATTTCTTTCTTTGAAGATGGCTCTTGTAACCACTGTACACTTTATCTTAGAACAATGACTAAAATCATAGCTCACCGCCAAGATCCTAGCTATGACTTAAAAAAAATTTTTGAGCAGATTAAATTTGCTGGTCGTCAGAAACAATATGACTGCATTGTGGGAGTCAGTGGCGGAGTTGATAGCTCTTACATAGCATGGCTTTGTCAAAAAGAAGGTCTTAGACCTCTTTTAGTACACCTTGATAATGGGTGGAACTCTGAGCTGGCAGTTAAAAATATCCAAAAAATTATTGAGAAAACTAACTTCGATCTTCATACCCATGTCATCAACTGGGAGGAGTTTAAAGATCTGCAAAGATCTTTTTTTAAAGCAAGTGTGATCGATATTGAGCTTCTATCAGATCATGCAATCTTTGCAGTAATCTATCGGCTGGCGCTTAAATTTCGTATTCGCTATGTGCTAAGTGGCTTCAATTTTGCTACTGAGGGCATCATGCCGCAAACTTGGTTTCATGCGAAACGGGACCTGAGAAATATTCTTGATATTCACAGAAAGTTTGGTCAAAAAAAGCTCAAAACCTTCCCTCAGTTGTCAACGTTTGCGTATGGTTTAATCAATACAACAGGGCTTGTGAAATCGATCGATGTTCTAAATCATTTAGATTATAAGAAGAGTGAAACAATCGCTCTTCTAAAAGAAGCTTTTGATTGGACCCCTTATGAACAAAAGCATTTTGAATCAAAATTTACCAGATTCTATCAAGGTTATATTCTGCCTGAAAAATTTGGCGTTGATAAGAGGCGAGCGCATTTATCAGCTCTGATCTGCAATGGCGAGATCTCAAGAGGAGAAGCGCTAGAGAGCCTAACCCCTCAAACATATGATGAAAATGCGCGTAGGCTAGATCTTGATCTTGTTGTCTCGAAACTAGGATTTTCTCGTGAGGAAATTGAAGAATATATTAGACAGTCGCCAAGGTCGCATTTTGAATATAAAAGCGATCAGAAATTCATTTTATTTCTTAAACAGCTGAAAGCTCAAGTCGATAAATTTAGAGGGTTGCGCGGTAATTTGCTAGAAAGCTGAGAGGTAGCGAGGTTTATGGAAGATAAAAAAGGCTTGTTGGCGGCTGTGCGTAAATCTATTGAGTTTGATAAGTACCTTCTTTGCTCAGATCATGTAAAAAAAATCCCTTTAGTCTTTCGTCTTATAGCTTACTATCTAGTTGGTATATTGATGAGGTTTAGACCAAGGGTTGAACCTATTGCTAAAGAGCCTTGCGATATTCTTTTTTTATACATCTCAGATATTCATAAACAACGTGAAAAATCTATTGCAGCTCATCTGCGGCAAAAAGGTTATCATTGTAGATGTCTGGTAATTCCTCGCTTAAAAGAAATTTTTCTCGATAAAATCTATCTTGATGCAAATCAAGTGCCATTTCAATACTCGCTCTTTATGGGTTTTGCCAAGTTTATTGAGGAGAAGTTTTCCCCTAAGATAATCGTGACATTTTCCGAGAATTCAAAATTTGTACCTTTTTTTAAGTTTTGCCTGCAAGATAAAGGTGCTTTGATCAATATTGCTCATGCTATCCCTGATCTTCGTCATAAGATGCTAGATTTTGATTATTTTTTTCTTTTTGGTAAGAGCTCATTGCGGAAGTTTTTAGGCAAGAAGGATTATATTATTGGGAATCCAAAGATTGTTTTGACCGGTTCTTTTTTGCTTGAGACTGGCAATAAGCAATTTTTACCAGAGTTAACTAAAGAAAAAGGGCTTCTTTTTCCCTCGTTCTTCTTAAGTCCTTTGGACCCTTTTAATGCCTTTGATCTCTTTGATTCCTTATGCGTTTGGGCAAAGCTTAATCCGCATAGAAAAGTTTTTATCAAGCCTCATCCTCTTGAAAACCATAGCTATTGGCAAGATAATGCTAAAAAGATTGAAAATATTATTGTCTTACCAAAAGAGATGAAACTAAATGAGATCATAGAGAGATATAATATTTTTCTTCTGATAACCTCGCATTCAAATATTTCTATTGAAGTTGCTGCTATGGGTATACCATCTGTTGTTTTAAATCCATGGTCTGTAGATGATTCTTATTTAAATTTAGAAGTCTTTTTTGGTAAGAAGTGCACGAATCCTCAAGAGCTTTCTCAAAGAATTGAGGATATCGAAAATCGCTACCATGAGTATTTAGAGCAAGCTAAAAGGTATGCTAAGTTTCATTTGGAATATAAAACGGAGACTCTCGATATAATCCAGAGTCATGTTGAAAAAATTTTTAAAGGCCAACCTCTTTCAGGTCAGGTTTTTACAGTTGAGGGTTTGCAGAAGGATGAAAAAATGGCTGCGTCCTTGTTACAGCAGTCTTTGATTCCACAAAATCATGCTGTGTTTTAAAAGATTTTTGTAAATCGATCTTCCAGAATGAATCCCTTTTTAGCATTTCTAGAAAAAGAGCTGCGCTATTTCCTTCGCCAAAATAATAACAAGGGTCAAATCTTTTACTGGCCCAAACATTTTGGATAGTAGAAACGATTTCTTGCGTATCATTTCCACTTAAATTGATGATGGAAATATGCTCAAACCGTTCGATTTGGCGAGAGCCAATATTTATTGTAGGTACCCCATAAACAGGCGCTTCTCTAATGCCTGCACTAGAATTGCCGATGATTAGCTTTGCATATTTTAATAAGGTCAAAAAATATTCGAAGCGAAGCGAAGGGTAAATGCGAAAATTTGGGTGTTTTTCGAGTTTTTTGTATGCTTGAAAGATAATATCTGTGCCTTCGTCATTGTTGGGATAGACGACAACATAGTTGCGATTGCTTGCGATAAGGCTTTCAACGAGTTTGTTTGCTGTCTCGGCTAGGGTATCTAGTTCTGTAGTTACAGGATGAAACATCAAAACAGCATATTCCTCAAAAGGAATTTCATAGCGCGCTTTCACCTGCTCTAGTGAAGGTAAGTTTTCTGAGCGCATGACATCTACATCTGGAGAACCTATGATGTGAATGGATTCAGGCGACTCCCCTAGCTGCTCAACTCTAGCAGCGGCTTGCCCATTAGCTACAAAATGGACATGCGCTAGCTTAGTTACAGCATGGCGAATGACGCCATCGATAGTGCCACTTAACTCACCACCTTCAATATGGCCAGTGCAAATATTTTGCAGAGATCCGACAGTAGCTGCGGCAAGTGCTTCTATGCGATCGCCGTGAGCAACAATAAGATCAGGTTTGCAATTATGGATATATTTTGACAAGCCGCTTATAGTATTTGCCACGATTTGTTCCATGGGCTCACCTGGAATCTGATTCATGTGCAGATAGACTTTTTTCCAGCCATCTCGCAGGATCTGATCAACAGTATAGCCATAGCGAATCATTCCATGCATACCAGTGACAAAAAGCTCGCATTCAAAAGCTTCTGCATCATTTTCAACAGCTGTGATCAAAGGTTTTAACTTGCCATAGTCTGCTCGAGTTCCAGTGATGAAAAGAATTCTTTTTTTTGTTTGTGACATGTGATCTCTCACAAATTGCGGGTTTTAGCTATTTTCGATTTGATTCCATGATATCTGAGTGTGTGCAGGGATATGCATTTTTGCCTGTCGATTTAGCAATTCATCAAAGTGGGCAGCCTTAATCTCGCCGGTACCAGGCCGTTTTACCCAAATATTTTCTTTCGTTAGTTTCTCGCCCATTTGAATCTCCTTAATGGAGACTACGGAAGCGTAAGCAAAAGCAATAGTTGGCGCTTCTTCTGCTAAAATACCTTTTGAGCCGCCTAAAGCTTCAAAAATGGCTCTTGATCCTTCTACAAGATCTTGAAGATCTTTGGGGTCCATAGAAATATTAATGTCAGGTCCAGGCCAAGATTTATCAGAAGTAAAGTGGCGTTCTAGAATTCTAGCGCCGAGGGAGACGGAGCCTAAGCATGGGTAGTTTGATAGAGAATGATCGGATAAACCAACAATAGCATCTGGGAATAATTCAGCTAATTCAACCATAGCCCCCAACCGAATTTTATTATAAGGCGTTGGGTAAATACTAGTACAGTGCAAGAGCGCAAAGGGCACCTTGTGTTTGCGTAAAATATTAACAGAGCGGGTAATTGAAGCAATGTCATTCATGCCGGTGCTTAGAATGATAGGCTTACCAAATTTTGCAATATGTTCGATCAAAGGGAAGTTGTTGCAC
>CALBMD010000514.1 GCA_937896265.1 uncultured Pseudomonadota bacterium | reverse complement strand
GCATATCGCCAATATGGGTGTCCAGGATACATAAATCAAATCGATTCTGGTTAAAAAGATAAAGAGCTGTTTCCCAATCATTAGCTGTCATAACTACGGCCTGATGTGGTTCCAGAAGATTTTTCAGCGACTTTGTAGTACCAGCATCATTATCAATAATAAGGATCTTGCTACTTTCTTTTTTCTTTTCTTCTGTCATGGCTTAGTCTCCTCATTGAAATCTGCTAAGAAAGCTTCTTCTGAACTCTTCCGTTGCAAAAATTTCTCAATAAGAATCTGAGGATCCTCTTCGCCGCCTTTTTCAAGAATCCATTGACGGTAACGAGCGCCAAGATCAGGATTTAAGATGCCTCCTTTTTTAAAGACACTAAACATATCTTGGGCATAAACTTTAGACCAAAGATAACCGTAGTACCCAGCTTCATAGCTCGCCATAAGATGACCAAACTTTGCTTGAGGTATGCCACCTGCTATAGGCTCATACCCTAATGTTTTGCGGAAAAGATCGCGCCAGATTTGCGTGGAATTAATTTTTTTAGTTTTGGCATCCAAGCTATGATAAACCTGATCTACTTTTGCAAGGAAGATTTGCCGCATAGTCTCAGACGCGATATTAAAACGACGGCTGGCAACAAGTTTAGCTAAAAGCTCAGGCGGTAAGGATACTTTCGTCTGATAATGCGAAGAAAGTGTTTTAATAATGACATCCTGCCATACCCAATTTTCAAGCATTTGCGATGGAGCTTCAACAAAATCACGCAACACTCCCGTGCCAGACAAAGTGCCAAATTTTGCCTTTGTCAATAACTGGTGCATGATATGGCCGAATTCATGGAAAAAAGTTTCCACTTCATTGTGAGTCAATAAAGAAGGGGTAGTTGCTGTTGGTAAACTAAAGTTACAGACTATCGCCGATACTGGCTTTTCATAACCTCTAGAGGATTGGAAAGGCCTTTTGAGAGTGAAAGCTGCCGCATGCCCATATTTCCCGGCACGAGGAAAAAGATCCATATAGAAGGCGCCTAGTACCTCCTTGGTAGTACGATCTTTAACAATGAAAAATCGAACATCAGGATGCCAGCTTGGTTGTTTTTTTTCTTCAAAAGAGAGGGAAAGAAGGTTTTGGTAGACAGTAAACATCCCATGAATAACGTGATCAACTGGAAAGTATTGCCTCACTTCCTCTTCATCATATTGGTAAGTTTCCTCCCTAACTTTTTTTGCATAGTAAGCAAAGTCCCAAGGAGCAAGATTTGTAATTTTTTGTTTAGGGAAATCTTTTTGTTTAGCTTTCACCATAGCTTTGAATTCAATCTGTTGACTAGGACGAAGCCTCTTCTCAAGCTTACCTAGAAAAGCAGAGACAGCCTCTGGTGTCTTCGCCATATTTTTAGACAAAGCTAATTCTGCAAAGTTCTTATAGCCTAAAAGGGCAGAAATCTCAGAGCGCAGCAAGAGAGCTTTTTCTAATGTTAGGACATTTTGTTCACCACCCATCTGGTTAAATCGAGTCATCATCTGACGCCGAACCTGGGGATTATGCACCATCTCCATAGCAGGAAACACATGAGGGTACTTTAAAGTCAAAACCAAAGAGTCTTTCGCTTGACCAGGTTCTAATGAAGCCAACAGACTATCTGGCAGACCAGCTAGATCTTTTTTTGGAAATTCTAATTTTTCATTCCATTCTGTTAATATAGAAGTAAATTTGCTTTTCAAATCTTCATCTGAGCTACGCAGTTGCAGAAGCTTTTTACGAAGTTCTGCCTTCAAATGAAGACCATTATCTTGAAATCTATGTCCAAACTCTTTCATAATGGCTGTTTGACGAACTGTTGGGTTGCTCACTGTCACTGCTGTAAACCGAGCATAGAGTTCGGCATCTGAAAAGACTCTCAAATCTGCTTTTTCTATTTTAAGCTCACAGTTTTTAGCAACATCTCGAATAGCAGGATTATCATGGACATAAGAATAAAAAGCCAAAGGATCTGTACGCGTGCTAAAAACGCTCAAAGCTGTATCTAGGGCTTGTACAGTATTGTTAAAGTCAGGGATGCCTGCCTGCTTGATATGAGCAAGTTCTGTTTCTAGGGCATCAAGAGCGCTGGAGCAAAGTTGCTCTATATCTTCCTTTTGGTATTGCCAAAAAAGGAAATTAACTTCTTCAGTAAGATCTGAGTTTTTTGGATGCATCATAACACATGCTGTCAAGACAAGAAGAGCAAAAGGAATAATAGCCCGCATGATGACCTCAAATTGTGTTTTTCTTAGTTTACAATAGAAGGCGTCTTTTGTACCAGGACTGTCTCCATAAAGACCAGCTTTTCAGATCCAAAACGGCCTGCACTAAGCCTTCTCAAACCCTCTTCCCTTACTTGCATCACCCTTGCTAGCGCGAAGGTTCCTTGTGCTAGAATAGGCTATGGACATTTCTAATAAAAGTATCATCGTATATGACGGCGAGTGTGATCTATGCACAACCCTGGCTAAGTTTATGCAGCGGCATGCACCTAATCTCGTCTTCCAAACATTTACCGATTTTCAGGCTACAAAGCAATCTATCGACCCAATGTTGAAATCATCTCTTGGCGTCTACCGAGAAGGAAGCTATTTACATGGCACAGAAGCCTGGCAATGGATGCTTGCAGAGCATCCTGATTTGCAAGGCTTAAATTGGTTGGCAGGAAAGCTTGGTCTGACCAAGACCGTCAGTCGATCGCTGGAAATTTTGGGGCATACAGCTCGAAGACTTTGCTTGAGCTGCCGGAGATAGCAACAACTAGCCGCTAAATCTGTTCAATAGCAACAAGTTGCCATCCATTACCAAATCGCCCGAAAACCCAGTTTTCTTCAAATTTAACCGGAACAGAATCCGAACCTTCGACAACATGCCCTGAACGCTCGTCTGTCGTATAATCCAAAAGATTAGCAACAAAACGTACGCGAGAATAATCGATATTGCCCTCTTGCCAGCTATCGACGATTTCTGTTTGACGGACAGTGATATTCTCAAGACGATTGATCTGACCACGGCGCTTAAGATCATCGATATCAGCAGCTAAAGAAGATTCTATTTCGCTACCTAACAAACTGCGAATTGGAGCTAAATCACGACGAGTCCATGCCCCTTGCACGCGAAAGAACAGATCTGATGCCTGCTCAGAATCAATACCGGCAACTGGTAAAGCTGTATGCTGCTGCCATGCTGGTGGTGCATAGCTGCCGCTTTGGTGAATAGGTTGCACCTGAGCAGGACTTGAATAAGCCATGTTCTGCGCTTGGCGTTGACGCCACCAGCGAAACAAGAAAAACCCTAGCCCAGCTAAAAGTAAGATCTCAAGCATACCAAAGCCACCACCGCCAGCATTTGAACCAAGCCCTGAAGCATGACCAAAAGAACTAAAAAGCATGCTACCCAAAAAACCGCCAGCGAGACCGCCGGCCAAGCCTCGCATGAAGCTACCGCGCTGTGAAGGTTGATTCATATTGCGATTATAAGAGCTACCATAGCCACCGCCAGCTGGGCGGCTATAGCCAAAAGATCTACCGCTAGAGCGACCCTTGCCAGCTCGTGCAAAAGCTTCGTTAGAAGCAACGATTTCACAAATTGTTGTTACGAAGAACATAACCAAAATTGCTTGGATGACTCGTTTTAGCCTAAAACTCAACACTTTTTCTCTCCTTTATTAAACCAGTACCCCATCCTTTTTATCATAAAGGCTAAAGACTAGCAAGGAGCTGGGTTTGAGTTTCAGGGCTACCGCATCTAAATTGCCTTGACGACTAGAAAGCAACGCAAGGTCTGGAAAAATCACGCGACTGGTTTCCAAAAAAAGCCTTCTTGGGAGAAACCAACTCTACAACTGCTTTCCCCCAAGCCATCTTTGCTGAATCTTTTCTGCAGCAATTAGCCTTTAGCCTCAACGAGCTTTTTTAGCTCTTCTATAGCTGCTTCCAAGGTATCAAATGGATCTGAAAATGGGTGCTTGTGACAAAAAGCATGATGGCATCGAACTATATAGTACTTCTTGCACTCACTGTCATACTTAATAGAATAGTGACTGTTCCAATTAGCGGCTATCAGCTTAGTAGATGCAGCTGCAACATCTACGCTTTCGAACGTTTCTGTCACTCTTTCATCCTTGGCCAAAAAACGCTTCTTAGCCACATAGTAGCCGGCACCATCCCACCCAATGCGTACGTATGAAAATTGAGTATTGCGTAGCGTGTTCATCACCGCTTTAGCTTCGTCAACATTCTGATAGTTCTTGCTATACCGGATAGCCCCACCAATTGTCTTGACACGCACTACATAATAATCTTGCTTTTTAACATCATACTCAAGCTGAAAGCGATCAGCAAAAGCTGCACTAGAGAAAAGTCCAAAACACAAAAAAGCCAGGGAAAATCGAAGCTTCATCGCATCCTCCTACATGTTGAAAAAATTTTTGCTTATTCTAAGTTCTTCTTTAACAAAAAAAAGATTACCCCTCAATATCAATCCCCAGTCTTATGCATGTTATGTTCATAATTTTTTCTGCCATAAGCAGCCTCTTTGAGATGTTTAAATAGAATTAGGAAGCCTTTTGTTTTTTCTCGCGCCATGAGCTAGACTAGCCCAATAGTCATACATCCAGACTTAAAACGGGGAGGATCAAAATTATGAAGATTAATACTGGCATTACTGACAAAGACCGCCTAGCTATTGCTCAGGGACTGAGCAAAGTTCTTGCAGATAGCTACACTCTTTACTTGAAGACACATAATTACCATTGGAATGTCACAGGTCCTATGTTTCAAACCCTTCATCTCATGTTTGAAACTCAATATACTGAACTGGCTACAGCTGTAGATCTCATTGCCGAACGCATTCGAGCTTTGGGCGAATTTGCCCCGGCAAGCTATCGTGAATTCTTGAGTTTGGGTTCTATTGCGGAAGACAAGAAACGGCCTGTAGCTCGCGCTATGATCGAAAATTTGCTAAAGGGTAACGAAGCTGTCATCCGTACCGCACGCAGCGTTTTACCGACAGCTGACAAAGCCGATGATCAAGCTACTCTTGACTTGCTGACACAGCGTATTGAACAGCATGAAAAGACTGCATGGATGCTGCGTAGCTTGTTAGAAGAATAACAAGCTCATTAGCTCATATTCAATAGCTCTTCAGTGGAGACCCAATGCGCGTTGGAATAGTTGGCGGCGGAATCGGCGGTCTAACAGCCGGTAAAGTTCTACATGAAAACAAGATTGACTTCACGCTATTTGAAAAAGAACACCAGATCGGTGGTCATGCTATCTCAGAAAAAATCACGCTACCAAGCGGCTCTGAATTCTATATCGATCTTGGTGTTTTCATGTATATCCCTAAGTATACGCACAAGAAAATTGATGCTTGGGTGAAAAAATGCAAGCTTGAACAACAAGAAACTATCATCGACCATTACTTCTCAAATCCAAGCTATGGCATCCCTCTCTCTTCTCTTTCTTCCCCTCTTTACTATACCCACAAACCTAGCTATTTTTCTCGATCGTTTTTAACAGATACACTTGCCAATTTTTACACCTCCCTCCAAGGCAGCTACTCTGAAACATTTGAGTATTCATACGAAAGAACAAAATTCGCCTTCATGGCTATGTGGATTGTCAGATCACCGAATTTTGCTGGCATGAGTGTTGCGCATTTTTCAAAAACTTATAACTTTAGTAGACGCTTTTTAGATAAC
>CALBMD010000513.1 GCA_937896265.1 uncultured Pseudomonadota bacterium | reverse complement strand
GAGGTCTGTGAGATTTTAGCTGCTCATGAGATTGGTAGTAAGTTTCATGATATTGCAACGTCTCTTTTCACTTTTAGTGCGGCAATTTTCTTCTTCGGCGGGGCATGTTTTACTATCTATCCAGTAGCTGCAGCTATTGCCAGTGATGATGGTGGGCATCAGAATTTAGCTAAAATGGCTGGTGTTGTGCTTTTTGCTTATAGCATTGGAGCTGTGATTGGACCCTTAGCAACATCAATACTAAAAGCTAGAAGCTTTGATTATATGCAATTAGCAGTGATTGTGCCAAGCGCAATGCTGATCGTTAGCATTGTTATTAGTAAGTTGCTAGGTATATCAAGAACTCAGGGAGCTTGCCGATAAAACTGAGTGAGGTTTTACTCAGTGAAACAAATACCTAAAGATAGCTTGCGATCAATGAATCGCAAAATTTTTATTAGCACTATGATAGCTGTTGCTATCACTATGATTCTTTGTGTTGTGCAGTATTGGCACTTTAACAATGAGAAAAAAGTGATGGCTATCTCAAATGAGATAACGGCTATTCTCACGCAAATTACTGAGAAGTTAGTTGATCAGAAAAATAGCAAAAAAAGCTTGCTAAAGCCTTTGCATAAGATCTCCAAATTGCTTACTCAGGCAGAGTCTTTGCTGTCAGATCAAGAACTATCAATGGCGCGAGGAAAGTTAACTGAGCTTGTAACAAGCTTAGAAAGGATGCCTGAAGCAGTATTTACAAACAAGCTAGGAGCTAGGAAAAGTAGTGAGATTCGCTACCAGGTCTATCGCGTCATGGAGATGTTTCGTGATCTTGCTAGCAGGTACAGGCAGTATAAAAGCAGCAACACTTTGATCTTTTTAGTCGTTCTAGAATTTTTATTGGTATTGATTGCTCTAGGTTGTTGGTCTTTTTCTTTTATCTTTGGTCGTATTCTTCTTTCTGGAGTTGAAGATGCTACTCGCTATATCATCAGTATTGATCAGCATCAAAAGGTACTAGAGCCACCCAAAGCGTTATATTTGGAGCTGCATCAGTTGATTGGATTTACCAAGGAAGTAGCAGATAAGCTTTTAGCTAGTCGTAATGAGGCAGCGATAAGAGCTAATAATGCTGAAAATATTATGCAAACGAAGAGTAATTTTTTTGTTAGCTTGAGCCATCAGATTAGAACTCCTCTCAACAGTGTGATAGGTTTCACGGCTTTTTTGGCAGAATCCCCTCTAAATGAAGAGCAGAAAGGTTGGTTGCAGAATATTAGAGATTCTTCAGACATGTTAGCAGCTCTGACAAAAGATACTCTAGATCTTGCTAAAATTGAAGCTACTAAAATCCGTGTTGAGCGCCATGAATTTGATTTAAAGGCAGCTATTACGCGTAGCTTGGCGATGGTACAACACCTTGCAACAAGCAGAAGTGTTGCTATTGAGACGGTTATGATTAATCGGCCTCCGACACGGATTGTTTCGGACAGTATGCGACTTGAGCAGGTGCTAGCTAATTTAATGTCTAATGGGGTCAAGTTCTCTAATGAAGGTGGTAAAATTGAGCTGTCTATTGAGCTTTTGCGGATGATCGATAAGACGACATGTTGTTTAAGATTTTCGATTAAAGATCATGGTTCTGGCATTGGCAAAGAGTTTCACGAATCTATTTTTGAGCCGTTTTCTAATCTGGAATCTCTTTCAGTAGAGCCAACAGCTGTTGGTACTGGCTTAGGATTAGCGTTGTCACGTAAGATTGTACGTGGCATGGGCGGGGATTTAACGCTAGAGAGTGAATATGGGAAAGGAAGTATTTTTTCCTTTGAAATGATTGTTGGTGTCGGAGATGAGCAAGCACCGTTGGTGCAGGAGATACCAGCGGTTACGTCGTCTAAAGCGGCAGTTGCAGGTGTAGTTGCTAAAATTCCGACAATAGAGCAAACAAAGCCTCCAATACAGACGCAAGCGCAAGCTCCAGTAGCAGCAACGAGCATATCAAGTCCACCAGTTGCTGGCTCAACGGTAGTATGGGGTCAAACAAAGGCCTCACCAGCAGCTGCAGCAGCGCAGGCGCCATCTTCAGGGTTAAGTGCAACACCGATAACAGCGATAAGCGGCCCAGCTACCAATCCAGTGTCAGTAGCAAAAACACCAGTGTCTCCTGGATTAACGGTAGAGTTAGAGTCAAACAAAGAAAAACCACCGCAATCGGCTGCCCCTGTGGTAAGTAGCATTTTTGGGCAATCAACAGCAACTGTTACTGCTGTCGACCCTTTGTTACCACCACTTCGCATTCTTTTGGTGGAAGATAACCTCATCAATCAAAAAATCTTGCAAAAGATTCTCAAAAACATAGGCTATGACTGTGTAATCGCTAATAATGGGCTTGAAGCTACAGAATTTTGTAGCAAGCTAGAGTTTGATATCATCTTCATGGATCTTAAAATGCCAAAAAAAGATGGCTTAACTGCAGCTCGAGAGATTCTTCAAATGCCTAATAATAAAAAAAGTATTGTCATCGCAGTCACAGCTAATGCTTTTGAAGAAGAAAAAGCACTCTGTATTTCTGCAGGCATGGCAGCATATGTGCTTAAGCCAGTTTCCCTACAAGCGATTGAAACAGAAATGTTTCGTCAGTTAGCTAAACAAGGTATTACTAAAGGTTAGAGCCCGGATCCGAATTTCTAGTTGTGTGCTGCGATGAGCGAAAAGCAGCTGAAATCTTGGAGTCGTGTAGCAAAAGAACGTAGGTAAAGCAAACAGATCACCTGACGCCGGTCGGGTCAATGCGGCAATGAAGGTGGTGATGATTCTTTAGGCTTAGATGGTCATGATTTAGGTACTCCTCAACCTTGAGCCATGGGTCGATGCGGCGATGAAGGTGGTGATGATTCTTTAGGCTTAGGTGGTCACGACCAAGAATGTTAATCGATCAACTTTGGGCCAAGGTCATCACCAGCCGTCGTGGCCGCATCGGCCCGACCGGCGTCAGGTGATCTGTTTGTTTTACCCCAGAATTACTCCAGAGCTAACGAATGGTTTCGCTCCTCTTCGCACCTTGCACCCAACCGAACTTCGGATCCTCTGGATTTATTGGTTAATTCGAATAACAGATGAGGGTTATAAATAATTTTCAACCCATTTTGAAAGCCATTTTTGATGTAAGCGTTGCACAGATCTATCAATTTTTGGCAAGCTATTAGAATCAGCAGTTACCCAGGCTAAAGCAAGAGATTCACTGTTTTGCACAAAAGGTAATTCCTCTGTTAGGCCTAACAGAAAACGCACATCGTAATGCTTATGTGCTGGTTCCTTAGAATTAGCTGGAATATCATGAATATCAATGTCAAAAATTTTATCAGATAAAGGTTTGATAGCCCAAATACCACTTTCTTCTTGAGCTTCTTTTACTGCTACAGCAAGAAGGTCTTCATCGCCATCGCAATGACCTCCGAGTTGCAGCCAAAGATCTAGTTTACGATGATGCATGAGTAATGCCTTATCTCTCTTTGCATTTAACAACCAAGTAGAAGCCGTCATATGCCCTATTTCAAGGTCTCTATGAAAACAGCGGGGGTATTTATTAACGAAAGTTAACATGGTGGATCGGTCCGCTTCTTCTTTTGAATCAAAACATTGGTAATTAGCTAGATTTTCAATTAACTGTTGTCGATTCATTAATAATTCTCCTACGCAGCAGACGAGAGTATCAGATTTTGGTTTTTTTGTGTGGCTGGCTTCCTAAGCTATTTTAATGTCTTTCCTTTCTTCCCTAAGAAAAGCAAGGAGTTAATTGAGATATAAAATTTTTTTTACTCAAAAATTTAAGATTACAGACGAAGGTTTAAGAGGTATGTATTTTTCTGGAGTGTGAGTATGGTAAAATACATACCTAAAAGTAATATTAAGCCCCTAGATCTTGATGAAGAGTCCCTTAGAGATGGACTCAACCATGCTAAGGAACTTGAGGCAGAGAACTTTGGTCAGATAAGGGTAGAATTAGGCAAAACGCATGACGCTTTGCATATGGTAGTCCAAGGGTTTGGAGGCAGATGCTTGCTGAAAGTTTTGTCGTGGCAAAAGCA
>CALBMD010000512.1 GCA_937896265.1 uncultured Pseudomonadota bacterium | reverse complement strand
ATGGGCTCACCATGGAAAGTGATCTCTTACAATGCGCCCCATCTTGATCAATTAGGATGGCTCGATATTCCTGGCCAATCAGTTACTGAAGCAGGAGAATACACCATTAAATCCCTGGGAAACAGCAATAACGACCCAACAATGTTGCTTGTAACTAACCCCAATATTCCTGGTAAAGAACAAAGTATTTATTACATTTCTTACCGCAACAAATTGGCGCTAGATTCTTCAATAGATAGTTCTTATACAGCCTTAAGTGTGCATAAATTCTCAGCTACAAAAACTGGTCGCTCTGACCTGATGGCTTTACTTGGTCCTGGAGAAACTTTCTCAGATAGTATAAACCGCATCTATATAAAAGCATTAGGACTAAATCCATCGCAGCACACAGCAAGAGTACAAGTCAATTTTAACCCACTTCCTGACGCTTGTGCTGATGCAGAAAACTTCACTGTAAATAACCTCAACACCAATATCCGAATAGGAGCTAATGTTGGTATAAAGCTCCTTATGCAAAATAAAAACAAAGCACCGTGCTCTAATTCTTACACTATGACACTAAAACTGCCTGCTAAAGTGTTACCTAGATACCGCTCAGGTCGTACTCTAACTGTACTAGGGGGAACAACTGGTTATTTTCAAGTTGACTTAGCAAAAGATAAGAAACTTGCTAAAGGCTGCTATCCTTTGCAAGCCTTTATTAATAACACCCTTGTTTTAGACAGTTATCTTAATGTACAAGCAGGCTGCCATTTCAAGTAACCACCTAAAATACCGATACCTTTCTAAGACCCAGACTAAGAAAGGCAAGTTATGTTGCAAATGGTGGTGGCTATTCTTTCCCTAGGGTTAGGGGGATGCTTTCAAAATACAGGGTCAAGCTCGAGTTCAGTTAAGACACAACAGGCACAATCATCTGATGATATAACCCTCCCTGCAGGTGCCTTGTTAATTGGCACCCAGATCGTAGATGAGCTGCATCAAGCCCTTGTCGCAAAAGCTCATTTAACCGATAGCCAAGCCAAACTCATCACTGAAAATGCTAAAACTTCATTACAGTCTGCCACCGGTGTCATTCAGGTACAAGTTTCCACAGAAATTCCAGATATCGCTCTAGTAGATAGCTCCAAAAAACCTATCGCTGTGGCTTCCCCTGCTATCATCCAAGGGGCTATCAGTGCTGTTGGCTTATCTGAACTTGGCCTTACAACAGCCGCAGACAGGGCTGCAATTGCGCAAATAATCATGGAGAGTTCTTTTACCTCGCTAAATAATCGCATGACAGAGATGGCTGATAACGATATTGAGGCCTTAGCTAGCGATATGACAGGGTCTGGAACTAGTCAACTAGATAATGCTAGTTTGGGAGGAGCAGATGCCGGAGCGGGGATACAAGGCATGATGACAGGTGCCATCGGCGCTCTACAGGCAGCTGGTATTAGCAATGATAGCATTGTGGCAACAGCATCTTCGATGATGAGTGGAGCAATCGCTAAATTACCTCAATCAGCTAAAGACCCTCAATATTTACCTAAGACTGTGAACAAAGCCACTTATGGAGCAGTTAGCGTTATTAACAAAGTACAAAATGCCGAAGATGGCGGAATTGACGCTGTGAGCAAGCTGGCAGCTGCCAGTATCTCAGGTTTAAAAACATTAGCTATACCAACCAGCGATATTACAGCTACGGTACAAGGTGCGTGCTCTGGCGCTGTTGCGGCTTTAGGGGAAGCGCAACTCACTTCATCCAAGAGCCTAGGCCCAGCTTTAGAAGCAATTACCAGTAAATCTCTGACAGTAGTCGTCAGTACCTTTGGCTCTAGCGCTGTACAGTCTTCAGCCGGAGCTATTGCTGGCGCTAGCGTTGCAGCTCTGTCATCTGCAGGGGTATCAGAATCCGTTATCGCTTCTGGTAATGCTGTACAACAGATCATGAGCGGCACTATGGCTGGCATGACAGGGGCAGGGATAACCGCCTCAGCTGTAGCCAGTTCAATGAACTCTATTGTTGGGCAAACCGTGTCACAACTAAAAGTTGCTAACCTTTCTGACAGCTCTAATAAACTGGCTGTGATTAATAACGTTATTACCGGTGTCATGAGCAGCTTCAAAGCAGCAGGCATCACAGATACCACTGCTATTGACACAGCTATGCAAGGCCTTAGTGCTGGCGCTTCAAGCGCTTTAACGAAAGCAGGGGTAGCAGCTAATCAAATAGCAACCTTTGCAACAAGCATTGCCCAAACTAGCATCGCGAATATGACTGTTATTGGCGTTACAGCCGCCAACGTTATCCAAACTATCATTGGTAACGTTACACAAGGAATGGCTCAGGGCATGAGCGCTTTAGTTGAATCTGGTGGCTTATCAGCTTCAGCTCTGCAAACCAGCATTACCGCAGTAACATCAGGAGCAGTAACCGGGGCGCATGCTTTGCAAAACTCAGGACTAGTTAAAGCAAGTGATCTTGGCTCTATTTCTGGTACGATTGCTGGATCAGCGCTCAATGGTTTAACTGGCTCTGGAGCATCTCTAGCCGCTGTACAAGCAGCCCAATCAGCAATTAGTAGCGCTATGGGAGAAACTCTCAAAGATTTAGGTGTGTCAGGAGCAACCTTATCGTCCATTAAAAGCTCTATCAACACAGCAGCTTCAAATGCGACTTCAATTGCCAGTGCTGCAAATAGTGGTAATTTGGCTTCTTGTGCCACAATCTATAATGATGCTATGAGCCAAAACGACTTTTTAATAGCAATCTCGAAAGTTAGCACCGCCATTTGCGCCCCAACCGCTGGTGGATCTTGTCCAGCATCACGGCTCATTTCTGGGATAAACTACCTTTGGTATAATCAAGGGGGAAAAGTTGTACTTTGCCAGCTGCAAAGTTATGGAGCTTCACCGACTGTTAGTGTTGTTAACAACCCGATTTTATCACCAGCACCAGGATCATTCGACACTGCTCAAACTGTAACTATATCGGTGACACCGACAGATGCCGTCATCTATTATACTCTAAACGGCAATCAACCAACAAAATCAAGCAATATCTATACAAACCCGCTTGTAATCACAAGCACTACAACAATCTTAGCAATGGCTGAAAAATCGGGTTATACGCCATCAAACGTTGTTGGTGGAGCTTTTGCTATCGCAACACCGATACCTACTGCAACACCGATACCTACTGCAACACCGATACCTACTG
>CALBMD010000511.1 GCA_937896265.1 uncultured Pseudomonadota bacterium | reverse complement strand
TTTTCTGCACTTATCTATTTAGCTCTTGAAATTGCCAGAGATTCTAAAGATCTTTTCTGTTCTTTGGTTGCTGTTGGTGTAGCTGCCTTAATTTCTATAGAATTTACAATCAATGTTGCTATGGTCTTAGGCTTGTTCCCAGTAGTGGGTATGCCACTACCGTTTTTTTCTTACGGGGGTTCGGCACTTCTCACTATCTGTGTTGGTCTAGGGCTTTTGGTCGCTGTTGAACGTGAGACCCATAAGAACGCCAATAGCGGCAAAATTCAAACTTATTAGCCCAACTTGGAGATCTCTTGCGGCAGAAGAAAGAAAAAAAAATCATTGGCTGGCGGGAATCAGTGAGCCTGCCTGAATACAAAAGTGGACTTATAAAAGCAAAAATTGATACAGGCGCTCGTACTTCTAGCTTACATGCTAGTGATATTGTTGAAGTTAAGCGCGGAGGTAAGCGATACATTCAGTTTTTGATTCATTTAGATCAAGATCCTAAACATACCACTAAGGCTGAGGCTGAAATTCTAGAGTATCGCAAAGTAAAAGACTCTGGAGGTAAGGTCACTCTTAGGCCGGTTGTTGTAACAACGGCAAAGATTGGTGAGATTGAATGGCCTATTGAACTAACGCTTATCAGTAGATGGAACATGAAGTTTAAGATGCTCCTTGGTCGACAAGCGATTCGGAAGAAGTTTGTTGTTGACCCCTCGCGGTCGTTTTTGCAAAACGTACCCAAATCCTCTTCCTTGCAATAAAGTAGCTTTCGCAAGCAGCAAGGAAAAATTTCTGCACCAAAATTGCCTTCTTAGCCGGTTGAATTTATTAATTGTCGTTTCGAAGCTTATTTTATAGTACGTTGTAGAGCTTTATAGCCCCCGATAAAAGCCAGGCAAAATTAGCCAGGGGTTTAGTATTTTCAATTTGCGGTAGACTAGCTAAAAAGAGTTTGGGAGAAGGTTAACAATGAATATCGTGATTTTATCACGCGGCAAGGATCTCTATTCGACCAAACGCCTTGTCGAAGCGGCCACTCATCATGGTCATAATGTTAAGGTCATTGATTATCTTAGATGTTATATCAATGTTGCATCGCGTCGACCAACTATTATCTATGGTGGTGAGCCGTTACAAGATGTGGATGCTGTGATCCCACGCATTGGTGCCTCTAATACCTTTTATGGGGCTGCTGTGGTTCGGCAGTTTGAGATGATGGGGATCTATACCTTAAATCGCTCTCAAGCTATTACTAGGTCGCGTGATAAGCTTCGTAGTCTGCAGATTCTTGCTCGCAAAGGTGTTGGTTTGCCAGTGACTGGTTGTGCACATTCAACCAAAGATATTGAAGGTCTTATTAAGATTGCAGGTGGCGCACCTTTGGTTGTGAAGTTACTTGAAGGTACGCAGGGCATTGGTGTTGTTTTAGCAGAGACGCAAAAAGCTGCTGAGTCAGTTATTGAAGCATTTCGTGGTCTTAAAGCTAATATTATTGTTCAGGAATTTATTAAGGAAGCCAATGGTGCTGATATCCGTTGCTTTGTTGTAGGCGATAAAGTTGTAGCTTCTATGATGCGTAAAGGGGCAGAAGGTGAGTTCCGCTCAAACCTCCATCGAGGCGGGACAGGTCATAAAGTTAAAATTACGCCTGAAGAGAGGCTTACAGCAATTAAAGCGGCAGCAGCGCTTGGATTAAGTGTTGCTGGCGTTGATATCCTGCGTTCTAACCATGGGCCTGTGGTCATGGAAGTGAATTCTTCTCCAGGTCTTGAAGGCATCGAGAAAACGTCAGAAAAAGATGTTGCTGGTAAGATCATTGAATACATTGCCAAAAATGGTAAAAACGGACATAAGGTTGACCGCATCGAGCCATGAGTTTGATCAAGGAACAACAAGAAGAAGAATTCCCATTAGACCGCGATGAGATTGTCATCCACAATGAGCGGTTTGCTCGTGGCAAAACCAAAACATTTAATCTTTCTCTTGCCAGGCTCTATGATTTCACCGAGCTGTCCATGCCAATTTGCGTGGTGCGAGCTAAAAAACCTGGCCCAGTGATTTTTGTATCTGGTGCTGTGCACGGAGATGAAATCATTGGCCCAGAAATTATCAAGCGTCTTTTAGTGCATAAAAGCTTGAAGCTAAAGCGAGGAACTCTCATCACTATACCCATTGT
>CALBMD010000510.1 GCA_937896265.1 uncultured Pseudomonadota bacterium | reverse complement strand
TCGCGCCTTTAATGGTCGCAATACTGAGCCAGAGATTTTTATCGCTGGGCTAAAAATTCTTCGCGCCCGCCTTATAAGCGAGACAAAAGAAGACTTTACAATAGCTTTGAATCTTCTTGGCTTGAATCTTAAGCAATCTATTACCTTTTTTAAGGATATGAAATGGGGTCCGGGCGCTGTGACAGATAATGATAAGCAGTACTGTGAAAAAGTAATTGTTCCAGTTATTGATAAAACAATCGAGCTATATGAGCGGACTAAGGATTTTTCTGGTGTCGGTCTATCACGCATTTATGACCTATTCGTAATCCAAGCTTTTGAGCATCCTCTGCTTGTCCATGGTCCTGATGATTTGTACCCGGGATCACAACCTGGAGCTTTTGGTGCTACTTTAATTGCTTATCGCAACGAACTTTATTTGACCTCTAATGAGGCTTCTTATCTTGCTTTTTTGATGCATGATCCTCTTTTACTTGAGAATGCTAGAGTTTTGGTCCATCCCTATTGGCTTCAAGACACTCATTTATACAAAGAAGATTGGTTAGATCTCTTAGAACTGCAGGCTTTGGTATCTTACAAAAATGGGCATGAGTCATATCAAGTATTTAAGCGCATTATTGAAGAATCTTTTCAGCTAAATCGCAAGGGAGAGGAAGCTGCACTTGCTGCTGTTAAGAAGCGTTTGCAAGGCATAGATGGGCTCGATGAGGTTGCTATAAAAGGGAGAGAAGATGCTATCTATAAGCTCCATGAAGATGCAATTGAGCAGATTGAGTTAGATTTGCTAGCTAATGAGGGCTTGTGAATTTATCTCAGCAAGAAAGAGGTTTTGGGAGGGAACAAGCTGCGCGTGCAGATGATGCCCCCAAGAAGAAACTACGAAGCATGTTTCATAGGTACATCTAAGTTTACAGCCTGAAAATGCTTCTTAATTAAAGCTGTAGCATGTTCCATAGAGTTTTCGATAAGAAGGCTTCCTGAAATATTCCCGTGGGTAAAGAAAAAGCCATTTTGACCTTGGATTTTATCGATATCCAAGTAAAGACCATTAGCTGCCCCTTCACTGTTGATATAAGTAACATGCCACTCGTGAACAGCAAGAATATCGTTTACGTGCAATTGTACACGTGACATATCTGTTACAAGCCGAGTGACGCGCTTTTCTAGGGGCATCTGTGAGCTGTTATCAACACGTGCAACCAAAATATCTGGACGGTCGCTGCGATAGTTGCCATACCAAAAAACTCCGTCAGGTTTTGGTTTTGAAAAGTAAGCTACCCGTAAGGCTCTTTTTTGTTTTAAACGACAGACAAAAGCAGTTTCGCTGTAAGATTGCATGAAAATATCATCAATCAATTCAGTTTGAGTGATCTCCTGGGCTATCTTTAACGGCACAGCTAAGATCAATTTATCAAACATGTATTTACCGCTGGCAGCTGTTACCTCAATGGCTTTATCAATCTGAACCGCTCTAGTTACTGGGTCAGAATACTGGACATCAAAATTCGCAGCAATTTTCTTCCAAATATTTTGCAATCCCCCTACTTCGTATTGCACCCAATTTGGATATAATCCAAGCTTACTTGCTGCTAAAGGTAGAAGTGCTGTCGGCGGGAATAGCCCAAAAAAGAAATGTAAGGGAATGGCTTCGTAGGTTTGAGGACCACAATAACTGCGAAAGATCGGCAGTATAAAGCTATTCATCCATCCATTTTTTTCAAAGGCTGAGAAATACTCAGCAATCGACATAGTTCTAAACAGGGGTGTACTATTCTTATAGTCAAAGAAGTATTTGAAAAGCTCACGGGAAATATCTGCAGATCGATGCTTACGCAAGTGATGTTCAAGGCTCAAATTATCCAGCTGATTTTTGGGAAAATTGTTCAGATTTAATGGTACTTGTAAATCGGTGCAGACCTGGCGTAGGATTTTGTTTGCCCGAGTAATGCGTGTAACGCCTAATTCAAAGAAAGTACCATCAATTTCAACGCTTTCTACCATACCGCCAGGAAGTTGCTCTGCTTCAAAAATCGTGATGTCTTCGTAACCTAATTTAGTTAATTGGTGTGCTGCGGTTAAACCGGAGACACCTGCACCTATGATTCCGATTTTGTTGGTCATATTAACGACCCTCTTTAGTTACCGCATACACCAGCGGCTCTTTAAGTACATCGGTATGAGAGGGGATTTAGTTGAGTCACGAGCCAAATTAAAGTTCTTGGCGCTTTATATTGCAAGAATAGTAGAGAGTGAAAGATAGAAGCTGCGAAAGATCAGGTTTGTGCTGAGCTAATTGATCAAGAAGCCGGCGGATACCCACACTAGAGCTGAAAATGCGAAGCTTTTGAAGCTTAGTGTGGGATCAAGCCGAATAAAAATGGCCAGGGTGGGCGGAGGTAACATTTTTTTACCCTGCTTTCAAGTAATATTCAAAAAGCTAGGTTGCCTTTATAGAAATTTTTTTCTAGAGTCGAGATAGACTTTCGTAAAAATTGGGAGATGGCGATGCGTAGAGGGGTCCGTCTGCTTCTTGTGCAACTGATAGCCCTGGGGTTGCTCGCAGCTAAGCAGCAAAATCCTTACCAAGCACGCCTTGCTCATCTTAACGACCAGCTGAAGCGGCAGGGAGTTGGCATGCCAACGGATAAAGCAACTGCCCTTGACCAGAAGGGTGTGCATGACCCTCATCGTCCTGTTGCTATGCAAATTTACCCACAAAATTTTACTGTTCCTTTGTTAATTCATGAGATGCTGCAACCACTTTTGCAGGATGATAAACTTGAGTTATCAAGAATAACACCAGCTTTCCTATCTATGCTTGATCCATATCACTTTCATTTATTGATAACGACCTTGGCTACAGTTCCCTTGCACGTCAAATGGAAGGATGCTGGTAAGCATTCTCGCTCTGGGAAGTGGCGACTGAAAATTTTTCATACCACAAGTTGGGACCGTACGAATGCGGCAGCGGCTCTTGCTCTACAAATTGGCATAAAAGGTGAAGAAAAGTTGTTTGCTTTTATAATAGCTGAAGCACCCTTCGCTATCCTGCCCGAGCTGCATAACGAAGCAGCATCTTTGTTGGATGCTCGTACCTCAGCGTTGGCACTTATCACGCTTATTAGTCGCGCTAACGCGCATGAGGTTGAGAGCGCAGCTAGTGCGGCAGCGCGTATTGTGCATGCTTATATTGCCTACTGGGCTGGAAAGAAGCCTGATCGTCAGCTTTCAGCTTTGAGTCTTTTGGTTCTAGAGGCTGTTCAATTAGTGCAACAAGATGGTAACTTTAGTGCCAAACAAAAAGGTGTTATACTAGGCGCTATTATGGCTGGGTCATTGCTTCATGCTCAAACGATTAAAAGAAAAAGTGATCAAAAGCTTTGGTTGGTGAATTCTATTTCAAACTTATCGTGGGCTTCAGCGACTTTTTTTGGCGTGATTCCAATTGCTGGTAGCGTTATTGCAGCTATTGCCGGCACAGTATCGGTGGCTGTTGTTGTTTGGGCGATTATTGAAGCAAGATCAGCGCTTAAAATGGATTTTCGCAACATGGTAATGCTTGGCGAAGGGAGTATGGAAATGGCTGCACTTGATTCCGTAGAGTCTTTAAATAAAAAAAGTCATCTTGAAGCGCTAGATACCTTAGCGTGGATGCGTGGTGTGATTCATATCAACGGTCTTGTAGACTAGCTATCATAGTCAGGGTTTTGGAGGAATTTATAGGTTTCTCACAGCGTTGACATTCGTCAACGCCCTGTCTATCCTGAGGTCGTTTCTAGAACTTAGAAGGGACCATCTGTGAATTTTTCCAAAAATTTCTTTATTACTTTAGTTAAAATTTTCCTGGAGCGACTTATGCCTGTCTCACTATACAAAGCTATATTTAAACAATACGATGACCCGGCTTGCCGTAGCCTTCTTTATACTCCTTGCGAGCAAGTTACTGATATCAATTCATCTGAGACTAAAAAGATGCTTAACGATCTCAGCATAAGGCTACCAGCTGGAATCGGCCTAGCTGCTAACCAGGTTGGTTATCACAAACAAGCCTTTATGATCCGTTTTGATAGCGCGGGCAATAAACGTTACCCTCAAGTATTTCAGGATGTTCCGCAACAGACTTTTATTAACCCGAAAATTACTCAAGCATCCAGTGAAA
>CALBMD010000509.1 GCA_937896265.1 uncultured Pseudomonadota bacterium | reverse complement strand
CTAAAAGAAAAAGAGATATTGCTGATGCCACCGCTCGTTCTAGCATAGGGGCAGCTTTCTTTTATGCGCCGCAGAGCTTCTATAAAATTGATGCCATAGCGGTTATGCTCTTTAATCCCTGTGCCTATCGTCAAAACATTGGGATCAAAAATGATGTCACTAGGCTCAAAACCTATCGATAGCAAGAGTTTGTATGCTCGCTGACAAATTGCTACTTTTTCATCAATTTCAGAAGCTTGGCCTTTTTCGTCAAAGGCCATAATAACAACAGCGGCGCCATATTTCTTGATTTTTTCTGCTTGTTCTAGAAAAAGGACTTCACCTTCTTTTAAACTAATAGAATTAACAACACCCTTGCCTTGTAAGCATTTAAGGCCTGCTTCTAAAACATCCCATTTTGATGAATCAATCATTACTGGTATTTGGCAGATATCTGGCTCTGAAGCTATAAGGTTTAAAAAACGAACCATTGCAGAAACGCCGTCTATCATGCCATCATCAAAATTAACATCGATGATGTTGGCGCCATTGCGCACTTGTTGCCTGCATATTTCTAACGCATCATCAAAGCGATCTTCTTTAATCAAAGTGCAAAATTTAGGCGATCCAGTAACGTTTGCTCTTTCTCCAATCATAATAAAATTTCGACTATCATAAGCTACTTTCAAAGGCTCAAGACCGCTTAAGCAAAGGTTTCCTTTATGATTATCCAACAACTTTTTACGCGGTTTAAGATGCTTTACTTTCTTAGCAATAGCTGCGATATGCTCAGGGGTAGTGCCACAACAACCGCCTACCATGTTTATAAAACCAGCTTGGCAAAACTCCTCCAAACAAGAAGAAGTTTCTTCTGGGCCTTCATCATACCCTGTTTGACTAAGGGGATTTGGCAATCCAGCATTTGGGTAACAGCTAATGTAGCTATCAGCAATGCGCGATAATTCTTCGACATAAGGGCGCATTTGCCTACCACCCAAAGCGCAATTAATACCGACACTCAAAGGCTTGGCATGGCGGATTGAATACCAAAAAGCTTCTACGGTTTGTCCTGATAATGTACGACCAGAGAGGTCTGTAATCGTGACCGAAATCATCAAAGGAACAATTTTTTTAAATTCAGTTTCTCTAAGCTCAAGAAGAGCAAAAATTAGAGCTTTTAAATTAAGCGTGTCAAAAACAGTTTCGGCTAAAAAAAGATCAACTCCACCTTCATAAAGGGCAATAAGCTGCTCGCGGTAGGCCCATTTCAAGTCATCAAAACTTACCCCTCTAAAAGCTGGATTGCCGACATCTGGCGAAATAGATGCTGTTTTACTTGTCGGTCCAAGAGCACCGGCAATAAAAGCAGGTTGATTTGGATTTTTTGATAAAAATTTAGAGCGGGCTTTTTTAGCGAGATAAACAGCAGCTTGATTGATATTAGAGATTTCTTTTGTCAGACCATAGTCAGCTTGCGCAATAGAAGTTGCATTAAAAGTATTGGTGCAAATAATATTTGCGCCAGCTTCTAAGTAGCTGAGATGCACTTCTTCAATTAGATCAGGCTTTGTTAGGCAAAGAAGATCGTTGTTACCTTTTAGAGCTTTTGGATGATCAAAAAAGAGCGAGCCTCTGAAATCAGCCTCTTCGAGACGATGGCGCTGAATCATAGTACCCATTGCTCCATCGATAATTAAAATTTGGCTTTCTAGCAGCGATTCGATGGCGGTGTTCAATTTTTTATCTCCGGCTAAATGGCATTGGCAAAATCAAGCTAGTATAGCAGGGAGATTAGACAAAACAACGTCTAGAATTTCTCATAGCTGGTAGAAAAAATCTCTTAAGGTGAGGAAGCTTGTTCTTGGTGGCAGGTAATAGGAATATCACACTCAATATCTCGTGCGACATTCCCTCCTGTTTGATCATTGAAGGCATTGCCAGCTGACAAGTTTCTAATATCTCTATACGTACATCCTCGGTTCGTGCTGCCGTTTACAATTGCTCCAACACCAGTCATCCAAGATCCACGAGGACAGCCTTGCTGTAACGTTCGGCTTATAGCCACAATAGGAGCGCATTTAACTTTGCCATTTTTGTCGATACCTTTGTAACGAGTTCTCGAAGGGCACACATGATCAATGGTACATGAACTATTACCTACAGCATCAGGTGGTCCTTCTTGAAAGGGGGGTAAGCATTTGCAAACTGCTTGTCCATGCTCAATTTTGATGACGGTCTGGTTTATTGGGCAATCAATTTCAATTTCGACAGGATTGATGGAGTCAACTCTTATATTAGAGGCTGCATAAGTTGGTTGATTGAAAAACACATTATCTCTTGGGATAGAGGCCATTTTTTGGGGGTTGGGGTCTTTGTTTTTTTCATGAATCTGATGTCTAATTTGTACTCGGACATGGATACTATCTGCTCTAGCACATGAACTAGCAAGTACGGGGGGAGCGTTTCTTTTTCCTAATTGAAACTGTTCCAGTTGCGTTTGGTCTGTCGGGCAACTAGCAAAAAAATAGGCAATAGCTTCCAGCTCACATTTATAATTTGTTAAGGCTTCCTGATCCGAGCATTTTTTTCCTGAAAAAGTATAATAAATTGGTTTTTGCCCTCCTGCTATGGTCTTGGCTCTAATATCAGCTAGACTTAAAGTACTAACTAATTTACCACTTGGCATCACTAGGTTAAAAGGAACTTGGGCATCTGGATTAGTAAATTGAAAAGTACAAGTTTGTACCTGAGATATTTGCCCCTTTCTTTTTTGTGTAATGCAGCCTTTTAAGCCCTTATTGCCTGGATCAGATAAAAGGATGGCGACATTAGCGCTTTCTATCACAACGTCTGATCGGCCAGCAGCTGCTTCTAGCGTATTTGCCAAATCATGCATGACAGCTGCTTTTTCAAGATCTGAAATGACATCGCTGGAATAAATAAAAAGCCTGGCAAAAAATAAAGAAACAATACCTGAGAGGGCAATAGCGACCAAAAGCTCAATTAAACTCATTGCCTTTGGCGCAGTTCTTAAACGTAGCATTTGAGTTTTCCCCTGCGATACTCCAATTGCAGCGCTCTAGCATTTTGCGGGCAGCCTATTTTTTTCACTAAAATCAGATACATCGCATTGCTGTTGCCTGAAAGCTCAATGAGCGCTTGCAAGCCATTTTCGGCTAATCTTCCTGTGAAGAAAGCCCCTTCTTGTTCTCCGATTTTTCCTTTGAACTTGCCCCCACCCAAAGTCAGTTTGCTAGCAAACTCATCTAGCACAATGCCTTCACTACCTACCAAGCGCAGATCTTTAAATTGCAGAGAGCTTTTAAGCCGAATATTTTTGTCTGCAAAAGGGAAGGTTTCCATATAAGCAATTGTTCCAGATACTAGGCCTTGCTTTATGTTGCTAGCTAAGGCCCTACTATGGGGACTAAGTGAGACAAGTGATAAAAGGGGAAATCCGTCTAAATGAAAGAGCCACTTGCCTGAAAAACGTGCCGGACCAAAATAGCGGAACCTTTCCCAAGCGAGAGAAAAGATATTACTTTCAAAGCTAACAACAGCCAAGCCACCGCTAGCAAATCTTGCTTTTGCCTCGAAATGGAGGCGAAAGCTATAGGTGATTTTGATATTTAGCTGCGCTGACTCTAGTTCTAAGATAGGTTTGGGCTCAGAATCAATAAAGAGCTTCAGATCTTTTAGTCTTAGTTGTCCAAAGCCTCGAGGCTTTTCCTTATAGAAAAGATGCAAATTTGGTTCATCAAAGATAAAAGAGAGCCGCTTTTCAATATAGTTATGAATATTCTGCTCACTAAGGGCTTGGTTTAGCAAAAAAAGACCGCCCATTATTGCAGCCATCAGTAAAAAAATGGCAATATATAAGAAAATGGGAGCTTTCGTTAAAGATGGCGGCCCAAATGATTTGGGCTTTTGGCTTTTTTTTCGCCTGAAAAAATATATTTTCTTATGCCTTTGGGCGGCAACAGGTGACGCTTTGATCTGCACAGACAAGTCCTGATAATTTGTTATTTCTATCACGACCAGTCAGATCGCGATCTCCTTCGAGATTGTCACAGCTAGCTCCAGCTTTTCCTGAATAACAATACATGCTGCAGGAGCTGCGTTTATAGTTGCGCACAAAGCTGCCGGCGGGACATTTTTGATCCATTTGTGTCTGATCGGTCGTT
>CALBMD010000508.1 GCA_937896265.1 uncultured Pseudomonadota bacterium | reverse complement strand
AGTTTTCTCTATCGTTTAGAAAAACTTTCTTTGTTACTTCTAAATTTTCAAGCTTATCCAAATGAAAAAGATGCCAACCTATCTTGTCGCAGTCTGTTTTGTGATGCAACTAGACAGGCACGTAGAATATCCTGCCCCAGGCAGAGCTGTTTTGTGGCAAAAGACAGAACTTCCCGCTCCGTGCGGCTGTCAAGAATGACGAGCTGGAAGTGATCTTCGTAAGTCTTTATTTTGATATTGTCGAGAAAAGTTCTAGCTCAGCTTTTTGGGAAGCGGTTTCTTAAACGCATCATGCATGTATAACTGCTTGTTTTTATACTCTTTGCACTTTTTAAATTAGACCGCAGGTACCGGTCAGTGCTCTTTGGGCATAAAAAAACCCAATGCTATTCAAACATTAGGTTAAAAAAACTGGCTCCTCAGGACGGACTCGAACCGCCGACAAGGTGGTTAACAGCCACCTGCTCTACCTACTGAGCTACTGAGGAACAGTATCTGTGCTTTTACCGTGCCAGAGCTCATTGGTCAAGAGTATTCTTGCATTAACTATTAGCTAAGATCTTTTCATTAATAACCTTGACGATGTGATCAATGTCAAAAGGTTTAGTGACGTAGTCATCAGCTCCCGCCTCAAAACCTCGCTCAACATCTTCCTTCGTTTTTCTGGCAGAAATCAAAATGAGAGGAACAGATTTAAGACTGTGGTGGCTTTTAATCAGTTTACAAAGCTCATAACCATCAACCCAGGGTAAATTAACGTCAAGGAGGATAACGTCCAATCTGGTTGTTTCAAGTACCTTAGAGAGCTCTAGGCCATCTTCTGCCATATGTACTTTGAAACCTTCCTCTTCGAGAATACGACGAAGAGCTGAACGCATGACTTCATCATCATCAACAGCCAGAATCGTCCGCACTTCAATCACTGATTTGAGCTGCCTAAAATCAGCCAAACTTACGACTTTCTTCGCGGTCATTTTCTGACGTTTAATAGCTTCTATTTTTTTTCTTATGGTATGGTCAGTCATTTAATTTCCGTTTCGCTACTTACCTACGATTCGGAAAAAAGAAGAAAAACTAAAATCAGAGCTTCTGAGCATCCTGACGTAACTTAGCGGCTTTCTGGCGAAGTTCAACTAAATTACCATTTTTAAAAAACAAGTTTGAGTCGTTATCATCGAGAGCCTTACCATCTAGCATCTGGTCTATAGCCAAAGCAGCTAACAGCATAGCGCCTTTGATTTTTTCCTTGTAGTGGGTAGGTGTATTCGTTATAATCTGCAGGTTCCGGTAAGCGCAAGCATGATATTTTTTTTGTTTGCAGAGAAATTTAGCAATAAATTCTTCTGACTCCACAATGCGTTTTTCCCCCTTGGCTGATAAAGCCTTGGCTTCAGCTGCAAACTTACTTTGTTTATAACGCTCTTCAAGAATCTTCCATTCAGCGATTGCTTTCGCCGTTAAATCTTGTTCACGGTCAATAGCCTCTGGAGCATCCTTCCAATAGGACATGCCTATGCGAAATTGGGCAAAATCACCGCTTGGATGTTTAGGGTGCAGCTTAATGAAGTGTTTATAGGCTACAGTAGCTTCAGGGTAGTGGCCTAGTTCATAGTGGCAGTTGGCAATAAAAAACTCAGCTTCAATAGCGTATTTGCTATATGGAAAGCGCGATTTAAACTCTCCAAGCCGCTTTAGGGCAAATTCATAATTTTTGTCGTCATAGGGCTGCTTTGCGGTCTGAAAAGAGCCGGCAACATCGTTAACATCAAAGTCCTTTTCTTGACAGGCGGTTAGCAACAATAGAACTGCTATAATAAATCTCATGAGTTGGGATCCTTTATTTACTAATTTTATTTCTAAATGCCTTTGCTTTTGCTCCGATACTTTAAAAGATAATGAACCCAAGCTAAGTGGTGGTCCCATTATACGAAACTTAGTTTGATTTACATCAAAAAATAAGGCGATTACCCGCAAAACAAAGATCAGGAAGAAGATGTTTCACAGCCGTATAAAAAAAGACTCTTATAGAAGCCAAATTCTTGGTTCTTCAGGATTAATATTTCTTCTACTGTCTTTTCTCATGCACCTTGTTCCTATGCTGAAGTTAACAGGCGAAAAAAATTCAGAGCTTAACTTAGCGAAAAAAGAACGTATTAAAATAAAGATTATCGATCACAAAACTATTGAAGAGAGTAAAGACAAGCGCATTATTGAGGCTAAACAAATAGAGACAAAGCCACCTGTCGATTCAGAAAATTTAGGCCAAAAAAACCACGCTACTCTAAAAGAAAAAAAAGCTGTGGCTACTAAACAGCTCAGAGAGCCAGAGATAAAAGCCAGTAACTCTAAACCAAAAGCTCAAACGTCAATAACAGCTGCTTCCTTGCCAAAGCCACCAAAAGATTCATTTGCTAAACTCAAAATAGACAAAAAGACACCTAGTTCCTACCAAGAATTTCTTGATAGGTCCAAAAATTCTTTGGAGTCGGAAGTTCAACACGGTTACCAGGACGCTATAAACGATGCGTTTGAATTAAGTGATGCTATCGATATGAACACTCGTGAATATCGATTTATTGGCTACTTTACTACCTTGAGGAAGGCAATAGAATTAGTGTGGGTCTATCCGCAAGAAGCGGCTATAAAGGGTCACTCGGGCTCTGTTTTGCTTGGATTTTCTATTGCTGAAGACGGTAAGCTTAGAAAGATAAAACTGCTTTCATCATCGGGCCATCCTGTTCTTGATGAAGCGATTTTATCTGCGATTAAGCTCGCTTCTCCTTTTCCGCCGCTGCCAAAAGGTTTTGGTAAGGATGTCCTTAACGTCAAGGGCACCTTCAATTATGTTTTGCGTTAAATCTATTTCGAGGTTAGACTTTCGCGATAATCGCCATTTTGGAGGAATTATCGTTAACTTAAACAACAAATTAAAGTTAAAAAATATTTTTGTCGCTTTTTTTTTGCTAGCTCTAGCGGGCTGTGTCAATCTAGCTCCAGACAGCACGGGTCACAAAACCAACCTTGAACCATCCTCAAAAAATAAACAAGCGCAGATGATTCCGTCAGGTTGTAATCTTGGTTTTAGTGTTTTGCAAAGCGCTGTTTTGCATGATGTACCTAAAATCGACTTAAAACTTGAAGAACCGCAAGTTAAAAAATGGCTCACCTTCTATCGTCGTCCCAAGGAGAAGAGCCTTTTACGCGGTATTCAAAACGGGAGCGCTATGAAGGAGCAAATAGGCAAGGTGCTGCTTGCTCATCAAGTACCACCTGAATTTTTTTATTTAGCTCTTTTAGAATCAAGCTTCGTAATGCAAGCTAAATCATCCAAAGCAGCTGTTGGCCCTTGGCAATTTATTGCGACGACAGCGAGGCTATACGGTTTAAAAATCAATAGATGGGTCGACGAACGTAAAGACCCCCTCAAATCGACTATTGCGGCGGCAGCTTATTTAAAAAATCTTTTTAAAAAATTTGGTGATTGGCATTTAGCTATTGCTGCTTATAACGCAGGTCCAGGGAAGATTCAAAAGGCTATTTCATACAGCAAAGCAACCGACTTTTGGGCTCTGTCGAAAACAAAATACCTTTCAAAAGAAACAAAAACGTTTGTCCCAAGAGTCTTAGCAGCTATTGCTGTTGGCGAAACGTTAGTTCTAGCTAGGCAAGAAGTTGCTCAAACACGTTGTGCTGTAGAAGTTGGATTTTCAACAAAACTACATGATATTGGCCAAATGGTAGATCTTTCGGTCGAGGAGTTGCTAAAGCTAAACCCAGAATTAAGCTTTTCCCAAGCCCCACCCAAAGACGCCTGCACCATGGGTAAATATCAGCTTTGGTTACCACCGCAAGCTCTGCCGCAATTTATGAGCAAAATAGGAACTCTAACCGATAGACAAGCTCGTATACATCAGTCGTGATGGTGATGATGCCCATCTTCTTGCACGGGATCGTGTCTATCAATGCTAATATGCAAAAGCGATCCGCAAGTTAATGCCTGAAACAGATAAAAAATTTGCGAGGTAAGGAGATCTGGTCCTGCTGACTCAGCTAAGAGATAACCAGTGATTGTTCCAGCTCCCAGTAAAGACAAAACCAAAATAGCTATGCCAAAACCTCGCTTGGGGTAAAAGACGCTGAAAAGAAATAATGCCGCTGGGATGCGATGAAGAAGCACAGCAAGAGATAGGCCTAAATTTCTTTTTTCACCCAAAGAAAGAGCTGTGCCATCAAGGACGCCATGCAAGGCTAGTCCTAAGCAAGCTAGGCTAATCGAAGCGTAGTGAATGGAGTGAGCGCCCTTTGCAAAAACTCTTTCTAAGAAACTGGGCATAGCTAAGCCCAAGAAAGCGACGAGACAAGCGCCAAAACCAGCGACGCGAATACTTTCTGGAAGCAGGTGAATAACAACTAATAAACAAACAGCAATGCTTAGAAAATTTTCGAAATAACGCCATATAAATCTAGAGGTCTTAGCCAAGAAATAGATGATTGGCGCAGTAAACAGGATTAAAAGAGAAAGGACTAAGGAAACCATTTTCTACCTTATGTTTAGACTTTAATTAATCCTGATTTTGGCATAGATTTGGCATAGAAGTAGACAATTATAGGTAGTCTTCTTAGCGCTGTCGATTCATTTTTAGCAAGGAGCTTACGTAAATTGAAAATCGTTGTACTTATAAAGAAAACTCCTAATACTGAGGCGAAAATTGAGCCTACTCCTGATGGAAAAAGCCTCAATTTTGCAAGCGTCAAATTTATTACTAACCCTTATGATGAATTCGCGGTCGAAGAAGCTATTAAGGTGGCAACTCAAGTAGGTAATTCTGAAGTTGTTGCGGTATCCTTTTCTGATGATGCTGCTAAGGATCTGGTTTTAAAAGCCTTAGCTATGGGCGCAGATCGGGGCCTAATTATTGGTAACGAAGGGCTTGAAAACCTTGATTCCCTAGCTATTGCCAAAGTTCTCGCCAAAGTTTGTCAAGATGAAAAAGCAGATCTGATTTTTTGTGGGAAACAAGGAATTGATGACGATAACATGCACGTTGGTGTTATGGTTGCAGAACTTCTTGGCAGACCCCATATCAATGTGGTCAGCAAACTTGAAGTTCAAGGTCAAGAGGCAACGGTTTTTCGCGAAATTGAAGGTGGGCAGCTAGAAAAATACAAGGTAAAGCTCCCAGCAGTGATTGGTGCCAGCAAGTCCTTAAATGTACCCCGATATACTTCACTACCTGGTATCATGAAGGCGAAAAAGAAACCTTTAGACAAAAAGACAGTTGATGATATTGGGCTAAATAAAGCCTCCTTATTGGCAGTTAGCAAAACACAAGTACTTGCATACACACTTCCCAAAGCTAAACCAGCCGGCAAAGTATTTAAAGGCAAGCCCCCTGAAGTCATGGTAGCAGAGGTTGTAAAACTTCTTCGCCAGGAAGCAAAAGTCCTCTAAGAAAGGGAACTCATGAAGGTTTTAGTTTTCATTGAACAGCGAGAAGGTAAAATTAAGCAACATGCCAAAGAGGCTCTGAGCTGTGCGAGCTTGCTCGCCAGTAGCGATGTCTATGGCGTCTGTTTAGGCAAAGTTGATGCTGATTCCCTTGCTCAAATAAAACGCTATGGCGCACAGACTATTTATAGCATTAGCGATGAGGGTCTTTTAGGCTATAACTGTTTAAACTACGCGCAAGCTTTATGTGAGGCTATAAAAAATCTTTCCCCTGATTTAGTTCTTGGTATTGCCAGCCCCTTAGGAAAAGATCTTTTCGCACGATTAAGCGCTCGCTTAGAGGCTGGACTGCTCACGGATCTTGTTGAAGTTTCTGTTTCAAACTCGCAAATTAAAGGTGCCAAGCCAATGTATGCTGGCAAAACCCTTGCGCAGGTAGGCTTCAGTTCTGATAGCGGATTACGACTTGTTACTATCAGGCCAAATGTCTTTGAAGCCCATGAGAAATCTGGGGAATCAAGCCATGAGGAACTAAAAGTTGCTTTGCCAGGGTCTGAAGACTTAAAGCTCTTAGAGATCATTAAAGGTAGCCATCAAGAAACCGATCTCGCAGAGGCTTCAAGAATCATTTCTGGTGGTCGCGCTCTTGCTAGTGAAGCGAACTTCAAAATTCTTAGAGATTGCGCTTTGACTATTGGCGCTAGCGTCGGCGCTTCGCGAGCAGCTGTAGACTCTGGTTATGCTAGCCATGATATGCAGGTGGGCCAAACTGGAAAAACTGTAAACCCTAGCTTGTATATTGCTTGTGGTATATCAGGATCTATTCAGCACATGGCAGGCATGCGCACCTCTAAAGTGATTGTTTCAGTGAATACTGATGAAGAAGCGCCAATTCTTGCAATCTCTGATTATGCTATTGTGGGCGATCTTTTTCAGGTTGTACCGCTTTTGACAGAAGAATTTAAAAAGTTACACTCTTAATTATTATTGATGGCCAAGATCAATGATTTGGTCAGCAAGATGAAAGAGCGCAGGACGATGAGAGATTGCTATGATGCACATCCCTTGCGCTCTTAAATCAAGAAGTAAAGCTGAAATTAAACTTTCAACTTCGACATCTAAATTTGATGTGCCTTCATCCACCACAGCAAGGGGTGGCTTGTGGTAGCAAAGCCTAGCAAGATGCAGCCTTTGGCTTTGTCCTCCCGATAAAGAGCGACCTCTTGTCCCTACTTTTGTCTGTTCCCTAAGCGGTAAAGACTGCACAAATTCCCACAATCCAACCCTTAAAAGAGCTTCATTCATCCTGATGGGGTCAAATTCTTCGTGAGGATAGGCAATATTTAAAGCGATGCTTTTGTTCATAGAAACAATCGTTTGGGGCACATAGACTAAAAAAGGTTGAGAACGAGCAAATTCCTGCGACACTAAGATAGACCCACTCTCGCATTTTAAAAGACCTAAAACTAATTTAACTAGCGTTGATTTGCCAACGCCAGAAGGCCCTTTTAAACAGTAGAGGCAAGCTTTATGAAAATCAAAGGAGTAGCCATCAAAGAGTTTTCGCTTTGCCGGGTAACCAAAACTAACTGATTGCAGCCGCAATGCAACATTTTGCATATCTTTGTAGCTAAAATAATCATTGTCAGGATCAAAAATAAGCGCCGACTCGACGTTAGAAAGTCTTTTTTTAGCAGCTGCTCCTTGCCGATTGCTTAGCAAATATCGCGAGAGTTCCGAACAAGACTGGGAAAGCATAGCCAAGCTGGCAAAAAATGATAATGCTACGGAGCTTGTCAGCTCTTGGTTATAGATAAGATAAAGTGCATAGGCAAAGACGCCTACTAAGGCGGCAATAGCAATGAATTCAACCATAGGGGGCGCTAGTGCTTTGGTTTTGGCAGCACGGTAGAGCTTCTTAAAAAGAACGTCATTTAGCCCATTCATTTTGGCAATTTCTAGCTCTTCAGTTCTTAGGTGTTTAATAGTCTCTATACCTAAAAAACGCTGCTGCAGCCATTCTGTCAAAAAAGAATAGTCATTTAAGGCACTCTCAGTGCGGCGTTTAAACTTTTTACCTAAAGAGCGAGTAATATAGCCGGCAGGTAAAAGAGCAAATAAAAACACAGAAAATAATCTTCCTGACAAAAGAAATAAGGTGATTGATAAAAACACCACCTGCAGCATTTCTCTTGGCAGGCCGCCATAAAAATGCACAAGATATTCTCTAATAAGTCGAATATCTGTCGTCAAGACTGAAGAAATATCTGCTGATTTATCTTTGATGTCACTTTCTCGAAAACCAAAAATCTTGCTTTCTAGATATCTTTTGATCAAATCATTTCTTTGACCCTTGGTAATAATTTCAGAAACATTTTCCCAAATATAATTTTGAGTGAAATAAAAAACCGCTTTAGCCAAAGCTAGCGCTAACAAAAAAAATGGCAAATAGCCTAAAAGAACATGACCACTGACATGCTCAATGCCAAAGAGAGATTTTGCTATGAGTGAAAGATTGGGGCCTAAAAGCTCTTTTAAGGAAAAGCTCTCCTCAGTACTTGCACCCAAAATACGCAGGCCTGGCCCAATTGCTGCGCCAATGAGTGAGGAAATAAATGCAAGCAAGATGGCACAGCAAAGGGCGACAAAAATCGCCCTTTTATGAAATTTCAATAAAAGATAAAAAATGGATTTGCCCTAGATTTCTTTTTGATTGCTAATGACACGACCAATTAGCCCGTAATCAAGCGCTTCTTGTGCGTTCATCCAGTAGTCTCTAGTTGTATCTTCCTCAACGCGAGAAAGCTCTTGACCACATTCTTGTGCAAGCAAACTATTGAGCTTAGCTCTTGTTTTTAAGATCTCATTGGCAGTAATTTCAATATCTGAAGCTTGTCCATAGATCTGTCCTGAAATGAGTGGCTGGTGGATTAGAAACCTAGTGTTGGGCATTGACAGGCGTTTCTCTTTCGGTACTGCGATATTAATAATAGTGGCAATACTAGCGCATAAGCCTGTGCTGATGACAATGACAGGCGATTTGATAAACCGGATGGTATCGTAGATAGCAAACCCACTATTTACCTCACCACCGGGACTGTTGATAATAAAATGGATAGGCTCTTGATTATCGCGATCTAGCATCAAAAGATCAGCTACGATGCGCTTAGCTGTATTTGAGGTGACAGCTTCCGACATAAAGATCGTTCGAGTTTTAAATAATTTAGATTCGCGAAGTTGGCTGGAAAATTCACCCTCAATATCTGCATTTTGAATTCGACTGTTGATATCTAGCATGCATTTTTTCCTTAAAGACTATGGACTATTTTAAATCACGAACTTGGCCTGGTTTGGTTGACTTTGCAAGCCTAAAGCAGAGAGATCGGATCAACATCAATTAATAATCTGATCTTACTACCTAATCTTCCTAGATTGAACCGCAAAGTTTTAGTGAATTTGTGCAAAAGGCGATTGTTTTTGCTGGTAAGAAGTAAAACCAGGCGATAACGTCCCCGAATCTTTTCAAGCGCAGGTATATAAGGCCCGACCACTTTAACTTCTCGCAAAAAATCTTCATCTACAAGCAAACTCTTGTGTAAAGAGCTCTTGATGTGCGGCTCTAAAGCATGTAGATCCGCTACATAACTAGCACTAAAACCAAACAGAATTAAACGGCTAAAAGGTGGATAACCAAGATTTGCCCGTAAAGATAGTTCAGACGCTGCAAAGGCGTCAAAATCAAAACGGGCAGCTAGATCTAAAAGGGGGTTTTCCGGCTTTTGACTCTGCAATAAAACCCTGCCTGGTTTCGTCCCTCTACCTGAACGCCCAGCTGCTTGTACAAGAAGTTGAAAGGCTCTTTCTTTAGCGCGAAAATCAGGCAAATCGATTACCTGATCCATTTCAAGCAAAACGGTTAGCGTTAAGTTGGCAAAATCATGGCCTTTGGCAAGTATCTGGGTACCAACAAGAATATTGATATGCCCTTGGCGAAAATCAGCAAGTGTCTTTGCTAAGGCACCTTTTTTTTGCGTTACATCAGAATCTAGGCGAGCTACTTGCGCCTGAGAAAATTTTTTTTTCAAAAAAAGTTCAATTTTTTGTGAGCCAAAGCCTGCAGTAAGAAAATACTGAGCCGCATCATCTTGTAAAAAAGCAGCAAGAGGTTTTTGTAACCCACAATAGTGACAGATCAGTTTACGACCCACCTGGTGCAAAGTGAGGCTGATGCTACAGCTTGGGCAAGTTACAGCCTCATTTTTCCTTGCATCTAGTAAGTAATAAGAAAAGCCGCGCCTTGCGACTAATACTAGGACCTGCTCATTTAAAGCCAACGTTTCCTCAATAGCCGTCAAGATCTGAGGTTCAATGATGGGTGTTTTTAATAATGAGCTATCGCTTAAGCTATCGTTTGCTGAGCTAAAGTAGGGCCTGTTTGCTGTTGTTTTAATAATCTCCATAGCTTTTGGGACAAGACCGCTGGCTCTTTTCGTTAAAAACAGATGGTGATAGCGGCCATTTTTAGCGTTAAGAAGAGTCTCTAGCGAAGGTGTTGCTGAGCCAAGGATAATATTAGCCTTAGCCAACTTTGCTCTAACCACGGCTACATCGCGAGCGTGATAACAAAGGCCTGTAGTCTGTTTGTAGCTTGTATCATGTTCTTCATCGATGATAATTAGCTGTAGGTTAGCAAAGGGCGCAAAGATGGCTGAACGAGGGCCAATTAAAATCGCAACTTCGCCATTTTGAATACGAAGATATTCTTGCTCTTTTCTCTTTTGTTCCATAGCAGAATGGACAAGAGCAACCCTGCCAGGAAAGCTGCTGAGCAAAGAAGCAGTCATTTGATCGGTCAAGGCTATCTCTGGCACTAGCACCAGCGCTTGAGCGTCTTTTTCTGAGCCCTCTTGTTCCTTTAAGCGCAGTAAATTGGCAATGGTCTTTATATAAAGTAGGGTCTTGCCGGAACCTGTAACACCTTGCAATAAGATCGGTTTTCTTTGTAAGCAAGATGCTGAATTTTGCATGATAGCTTCAAGGGCAATCTCTTGCTCTTTTGTTAAGACCGCATCAAAAGCGCTGGCTTCTTGCAACACTCTTGCCGTCGCTAGCTTTTGTTCTTGCCGATGTAAATCAACAAGCCCTATTTTTTCAATATGTTGTAATGTTTCAGCGAGAGCTAAAGGCTGCGCTTTATCATCGACAAAGGGATTTTGACCGCGGATTTTATGCCATCTAAGGCGTAAAGCCTTGTTTGTCGCTTTCGATCGAGGAAAAAGTTCGCTTAAAAAGACGCCAACTGGTGAGGGGGCTTTTCTTTCTTTTTTCCCCAAGTTAGTTAACTCATAGAGTAAATTGCTAAGCTGGCCTTTATGATTAAATACTGAGGCCTTGATTACCTGACCCAGCGGGTGGTGGTAGTACTTAGCAACAAACTCACAAAGACCTAGCAATTCTTCTTGCAAGAAAGGCTGTTGATCAAGCACCTTCTTTACCTGTTTCAGGCCATTTTTTACTACAATATCATTAGGGTGGTCTTCATGCGCTGCTAGCACGACACCCAACCGGTCCCTGCCATTAAAGGGAATTAACACGCACACACCACGAGCAAGCCGTGTAGCATGCTCGTAATAAAACGCCTTTTCCCCAAACCCAACAATTAAAATCTCAAGTACTTTCATAGCCCCAATATGGCACTGGCATGCGCTTTTTGCACTTGCAAACTGGGAAATAAAAGAGTAAAGCTTACAGTTCGGTTGCACCCTTAGTATACGTTACTAAACCCAGAAGGGGGCTCGCCAGGCGGCGAGTATTTGGAGGACTTGTGAGTTCTATTTTGAAGAAGAAAAAGCGTCGCTTTTTAATGCGACGTAAGCGCACCCTAGACCCTAGCCTTGTTATTGATTATAAAAATTTCGAGGTCTTGAAAAGATTTATTACAGATCGCGGCAAGATTATTCCTCGCCGTATTTCTGGTGCAACTCAAGCACAGCAACGAAAAATCACCCTAGCTATTAAAAGGGCGCGATTTTTATCCTTAATTCCATCAGCGATTTCTCATGAAATAGAACGTGGTTTTGCTGGTGAAATGCAAAGTGTCGCTCAAAACTTTGCGGCAGCTTCACTTAGAGGTCGCATGCCATTTAATAGAGATAGAGAGCGCGAAAAGCCAGCTGGTGACAAGTTTACTGAAGAAGGGGATGACCAATAATGTCTAGAATTTGCCAATTGTCCGGTAAAACAAACCAAACCGGTCATCGCATCTCCCATTCTAATATTAAAACCAACCACGTGTTTATGCCAAACTTGCACAAGAAACGCTGCTGGTCGCATGAACTTGGTCGTTTTGTGACTCTAAAGGTCTCAAGCCACGCGATTCGTACAATTGATAAAATTGGGCTTGATACCTATGCTCGTAAAGTTGGTTTAAAGTTAAAATAACAGGAGTTAATAATGGGGCGCGGTGATAATCGTTTGACCTTAAAGACAAAAAAAAGAAGAGCGCAAAGAAAAAAGAAAGCCAACTTAAAAAAACTGTTGGCTGAACGCCCAGTAAGTAAGAAGTAAGGTAAAGGGGTAAAAGTGGCTAGTCATAAGTCTGCGGAAAAAAGAGCTTTACAAAGCGTAAAGCGTAACCAAAGAAACAAGAGTTATTTGTCAAAAGTAAAGACTCTGTCGAAGAGTCTTTTAACGGCATTAACAACAAGCGATGCTAAAAAAGCCTCTGCTGAAGAACTTGATAAGAAGTTCCGTGAAGTCCAATCTGTTCTGCAAAAAGCAGCTGGCAAAGGTGTTCTTCAGAAGAACAAGGTTGCTCGTCGCATTAGCCGTTTACAGTTGGCACTTAAGAAGACTCTCGGCAACTAAGATTGCTTTTCGCTTTTTTTAGCGGCAAGCCACAGCTGTTCGAGCGCTTCTGTCCCAGCAGTTGCTAATTCTAAACCTTTCTTCTTAGCAAGATCCTCTACTGCTGCAAAGCGGTTGAGGAACTTTTTATTGCCTTTTTCTGCAATCAATTCTGGACTTTGACCTAAATGCCTACAAACATGGGCTAAGGAAAAGTAAACATCGGCTATTTCATTGAGCAGATTTTCGCTTTGCATACCGCTTTTTTGACAAATTTCCCACTCTGCTTTTAGCTCTTCCATTTCAGAAAAGCACTGAGACATAACAGCTGATACATCTGGCCAATCAAAGTGAATGCAAGCAGCAAGTTTGCCAATCTTTTCAGCCTTGAGGCTAGCAGGAAAAATTTTATCAACACCTTGGGATTGAAAATAACCCTTCTCTTGTTTTCCCTGTTCTTTGCGTTCCTTTTCTTTAATCTTGCCCCATTGCAAAAGAACTTCTTGGGAGGAAGAAAGCTTGGCAGTATCATCAAAAACATGAGGATGACGCCTGATAAGTTTCGCGTTTAAATTGTCTGCCACCTGTGCAGCATTAAAGTATTTAGCATCATCGGCAAGCTGTGCATTAAGCAGAACCTGTAAAAGCACATCGCCCAACTCATCACAAAGCTGAAGCTGACTTTTTTTATCAGAACTAACCTCGCTCATGGCTTGACTCGCCTCATAAGCTTCTTCAAGTAAATAAGGGCGAAGACTGAGAAAAGTTTGCTCTAAGTCCCAGGGGCAGCCGCCATTTGGATCTCGCAACTTTGCTACTGTTTCATAAACCTGACCAAATGCTTGCATAACCTGATTTTTTTGTTTCTCTCTATCTTTTACCATGTCAAGTGACCATCTTTCTAAAGCTAGTGTTAAAAGCAAAAGACTTGCGAAAACTCAAAGAGGAATTTAAAGCCATAAAAGTGGGAGATTCACGCTTTTAAGTCTTTAGCGCAAGACGCTTGGATTATAACTATTTACTGGCGATAGTCCTAGCAGATCTAAGAGAGTGTTTGCCACATTGGCAAGACCAAAATCAGAGTTAGCTATGATTTGAGTTTTGCATTTGGCATTGTAAATATATAAGGGAACTTTAGAAAGTGTGTGAGAGGTCTTTGGTGGTGGCCTATGAAAAGGGTCTTGCCAATCAGGATATTTTTTACTATCTCCTTGAAACATCTCGTCACAGTTACCGTGATCGGCTGTGATAAGAAGAGTATAATTATACTTTTTGGCAGCTATTAAAAGTCGCCCAATCATTTGATCAACAACGCTGACAGCCGTTACTGCAGCCTGAAAATTGCCTGTGTGGCCAACCATATCACCATTGGCAAAATTGATGCGACCAAGTTCAAAGTCTTTAGCTTGCATGCGAGAGATAGTTGCCACAGTGATCTCTTGTGCTTTCATCCACGGTTTTTCGTCAAAGTGAATATTATCTGAGGGGATTTCTGTGTAAATTTCTGTTTTCTGGTCAAAGCAGCCTTTGCGGTTGCCATTCCAAAAATAAGTAACATGACCAAACTTTTGTGTTTCACTGCACGCAAATTGTTTAATACCAAGAGCGGCTAAATGCTCACCAAGAGGATAATCTAGCTTCGGAGGGCTTACCAAAAAATTTTTTGGAATCTTTTTATCGCCTTCATATTGGGTCATGCCAGCAAAAAAAATATTTGGTACTTTACCTCGATCAAAGGCTGAAAAATTCGCCTCTTCAAAGGCTTGAGAAATTTCAATAGCTCTATCACCACGAAAATTAAACAAAACAACCCCATCACCATCTAAGATAGGGCCAACTGGTCCTTTTGCATCAGCAATAACAAAACCAGGCATATATTGATCAATCAGTTCCTGATCTTTTCTAAAAGCGGCTATAGCGGCTTCAAAGCTAGGAAAATGCTCACCAATCCCATGCACATGAGTTTGCCAGCCTCGATAAACCATCTGCCAATCAGCTTCATAGCGGTCCATAGTGATGTTCATGCGGCCACCACCAGAGGCAACCTTGATATCAATCCCTGCTTTGCCAAGCTCGTTCATCTTATTGAAAAGTCTTTGAGCATAGACTTCAGCTGACTTTGGCGCGACATCACGACCATCAACCAGAATGTGTAATCTTATCTTTCGCTTTCCAGCTTTGACAGCCCCATCAATGAGGCCAAAAAGATGATTCTCATGGGAGTGAACATTGCCATCTGATAAAAGACCTAAAAAATGCAAGGTCCCTTTGTCACCAACAAAAGCTATTAGATTATTCCAGCTTTCGCTTTCGAAAACTGCGCCAGAAGAGATAGCCTCGCTAACAAGCTTAGCTCCTTGGTCAACAACCCGGCCACTGCCAAGGGCATTATGTCCTACCTCGCTATTTCCCATATCTAAAGCAGAAGGAAGACCCACATATTGACCGTGGGCAAAAAGATCTCCGGACCAGGCATTTTTTGCCAAAAAATTGAGATTTGGCGTGTAGGCATGCTTGATGGAATTGCCGTATGGGTCTGGGTTAACGCCAATACCATCCATGATAACAACTAGAGTTGGGTTTGCCTTTTGCCTCATCACAATCTCCGCCAAAAACCAAGTTATTTGGTAAAAGAACAAACGACGATCCCAGCAATTAATGCCAAATTACTATAACTTGTCATATGCTAAAATGTAAGAAAAAACCCTTTTTACGCTTGCTAAGGCATGATGAGTCCGGAAATAAAAAATATAAATGATCGTTTCTATGACAGGTACATGTCCTTAGAACTTGAGCTTGGCAATTTGCTAGCTGCTGGCCAGATTAGCCAAGATGACTTTATAAAACGGAAAGAAAAGCTTGGGGCTATAAAGATCCAAATAAATAATGTTGAGCAAGCAATTAGACAGCTAAATCAACCCACAAAAAGCGATTTACCTGTTCGGTTCTATCTAAACGTAGATAGCCAAAAACTGTGCCGATTATTCTATAAAAACACATACTCTTCCTTAAAAACCCTATCTCGTCAGGGAAGTATCGTAAAAAATATTGTTTTTAAGACTTTAAGTGGCCATGGATTTTCGTTTTCTCAGACTCTTAGATTAGCAACCCTAAAAAAAATTCTCTTTCGTATTGAGAGCAAAGAACGTCAGCTTAAGGTAGAGCAAACAAATTGGCAAAAAGGAGCATTTTTTGTCATTCAAAAGCTGGCTAAGATTGAAAATACGGCTGGACCACTGGATTTGATAAAACTCAAAGAGTTGTTTTATCAATGGGAAATGACAACAGAGAATCTTTCTAAACTGCGAAAAGATGCCCAAATTATTGAGCAAGGTATCCGATATAAGAAACAATATCTGTTCCAAACAGAACGAAAAATTCGCACTTATAATCCCTTTATGACAAAATGGCTATAATTATGACAAGCCTAACTATATGGGATAAAAAAAGT
>CALBMD010000507.1 GCA_937896265.1 uncultured Pseudomonadota bacterium | reverse complement strand
TCGGCTTGCGCATTGAGGATGTCTTCGGGTGTACAGACTTGCTGCACATCGCCCGCGGAAAGGCCGCTGCCGCCGGCTTTCGACGCCACGGCTTTGACGATCCAGGCCTCAAACTGGGTCTCAGGGTAGTCGATGAGCACTTTGAGCAGGAAGCGGTCGAGCTGGGCCTCCGGCAACGGGTAGGTGCCTTCTTGTTCGATAGGGTTTTGGGTGGCCATAACCAAAAAAGGTGTAGGTAGTTTGAAGGTTTTTTCTCCGATAGTTACTTGCTTTTCTTGCATAGCTTCAAGCAAGGCACTTTGTACTTTGGCAGGGGCTCGGTTGATCTCGTCAGCGAGCACCAAGTTAGCATGGATAGGGCCATGCTTAATGGTGAAGTTGCCATCTTTTGGCGAATAGATTTCGGTGCCTACTAAGTCTGCTGGTAAAAGGTCAGGAGTGAACTGTATACGGCTAAAGTGTGCTTCAATGGCATCAGAGAGAGCTTTTATAGCTGTTGTTTTTGCTAACCCAGGTACCCCTTCGACAATAATATGACCATCAGCTAACAAGCCAATTAGTAGTTTTTCTACTAGGTTGTTTTGCCCTACAAGCACCTTGTTGATCTCTTCTTTAAGGCGAGCCAACTTGGGGAAGTAGTTTTCAATGTCTTTAGCCAAATCGTTTGCGTGCATCGTGTAGTCCTTATCCTTTAATGAGTAGAGATAGAAAGAAGCTGTTCAATTTGTCGCTCAAAACCATGTAATTGGCTTTCGTTGGGTAACTTATGGCCATAACGAACCTCCTCGCTAAGTTTAGCTAGCGTATCCCGCTGGTTAGGGTCAAGCTCGCACAATAATGTCAAAAGCCCGTCACTATACTCATGGTATCTACCAGCTAGTCTTTGTTTCTGGATGTCATGAAACTTCTCTCGTATCAACTCCTTGTCTGTTTGCCTCTGCTGGTTTGTCCACTTATGACGTAAGTTAACGCGTCGTTTATGAAAGAAACTTAAGGTTAGGAGAAAAAAAAGCAAGAGGCCACATATTGGTAAAATAAGCTTGGGGTTAAATAAGGCTTGGTGGGAAACAAAGGCAATCTCGGCGCCAGGAAAGCGAGTAATTTGCTCACCTGAGCCTGCGCGTGATTCATAAGCGAGCTCAACCGGACCGATGAAGTACTTTCCCTCTTTTTGCACCATAATAGGGAAGGAGTAGATGAGCTCAGCTATGCCATTTTTGCTTTGGCTAGCAAGAGCGATTTCACCTCGTGTGACTTCAGTTGGTAAGGTAATTCGAGGTGATTTAAGCAGGTATTGCCTGAGATCACCAGGGACATGGACGCGAATTTTAAATTCATGATTTTCTCCTACTTCGAGCTCAGTTTGGCCAAATTCCAACTCAAGGCTTGGAGGAGGTAAATCAGTGGGAGGTTTACTTGTTGGTGCAGCTGCCACATGATCTTGTGCTGGTAGATCCTTGGGGTCTACTTCCAGGAGTTGAGCAACACTGGCCATCGGCCACTGATGGAAGCCTTGAGCAGCACCTACGATTTGGCGGTTAGGACTGATCAGGTAGCTGGTTGGAATTGAAAAAGCTTGATACCGGCTTGAAATTTGAGCGCTTTGATCATGCAAAATAGTATAGGTTAGGTTCTTATTCGACAAAAAGGCTGCCAGAGCACTAGAATTCTCATCGACTGAGATAGCAACAATTTTTAATCCCTTATCCTTAAAAGTCTGATGCAGATTTTCAAGAGCTGGCAGTTCCATCTTGCAGGGGCCACACCAACTTGCCCAAAACGTAAGAAGGATCCAAGGGCTTTGTTCTTTGCTAATATCATAAAGCTGCCCCTGCCGGTCTTTTAGGGAGAAGTCTTGGAAAGAAACGTTTGTTGGATGAAAACCAAGGCTTTGGATGAGGCTTTCTTGCGAAGCAAAGGCCGGTTTACAGGTTAAGATAAAGAGCGTAACAAGAGTTGTAATTAGATTGGAAATTTCACTAGTCTCCTTTGTTTTTCCTATGATTTTGCATAGCAAAAAGTCAGGAGTCTGCCAAGTTACTTATTCGAGCGCTGGTTCTTTTTTAGCTCGCGGATGTAATTTTGTTGTGCTTGGGCAGAGATCTTCTTGTCAACTTCGGATCTATTCTTGTGAACAAGCTCCCGAAGTTTGTGAAGCACCCTTTGTTTCAAAGAAGGTAAGCCGTCAAGAATGATTTTCAGAGCTTCCCAATCATCTTTGGCTCCTCGTTCCTTTGCCATTTCACGGGGCTTGGTTTTTTCAACTTCAGGTTTAGTCGTCATGGTTACCTCAGGTTTTGCTCTAAAAACTCAAAAGTAAGATTAAAGACCTTTTGAGCGGCGCTGTTATCGTATTTTTCGGAGTAAGGTTCCACAAAGCCATTGCCAACGCCAGCCACAGGGTTGATTTCTGTTTTGAAAGGGACAAGAGGATCATTTTTGATCAAACCACCTAAGGTTCTTGCCAAAACTTGATCAGTATTAGGGTCTGCTAACGCCAGGATATGGAGGCTTGTTGCTGGTAGATCATGAAGATGGTCTTTGATAGGAGTAACATCGCCATAGAAATTGACTAAGGTCCTAAATTTTCCTTTCTTGAGGCCAACGAACGCTTTAGCAGCATAGGTGCCGCCCTCCCCAAACCCTATAAGGCCAATGTTTTTTGCTGCTTTTTCTGCACGTAGATGGTCAGCAGCTTGAATGATATTGGCAATAATTGGTGAGTCGCCATTGAGTTTTAAGTTGGTAAAAAATCTATCAGCTTCAGCAATGGTTTGAGGTGGGTGTCCTGTTTCAAATAAGTTGATGGCGAAGACACCATAGTTTTGACCTAGGAAGCGTTTTAGCAAATTTTGAAAAGCGATACTTAATCCGGATTTGTCGTGGATGATAAGAAGGTAGTTAGTGATGCCGCCTGTGGTCATTGGAGTAGCGTTGTATCCCAACAAGTTGCCTGTTGTGCCGATGCCGTACTCTTCAAATCCATGACGGATAAGAGAGGGGCCATCTTTTTTTTGTAGCTCGTGAGGGATCGATGTGCTGCTTAAAATGTATTCGCCTGTTGTCACACCGTTAATATTGCTGCCTGCGCCGCCGCTACCACTGTTCTGGGTACCACCACGTCTAGTTGTAACACGGCTACTTGAGCTACCTTCTTGCTGACAATTGAGCAAGAGGACAAGAAAGGCAGCTAGCGTCAAAGGGGTCACGCACTTTTTAGATATTCCAAGCATACTGTCTTATCGGTAGAATGCCAGGCAGCTTTAAGCTAGGCACTGCAAGTAGAGCGCAATCTCACATCGAGAGAAATCTCTGATAAACAATCATATTCCGTGATACTAGATATCTTTTTATCGACTCGTCATTGACTCGAGGATATTTTATGCGTTTTTTCTTGTGTTTATTCGCGTCTTGTTGGCTATCGTTTGCTGCAGCGGGAACAGGCGCCATCTTTTATCTTAAAAATTAAATGATAACTGTCGACAAGCATGGACAAACTATAAAGAATGCTACTATCTAAACGTTACAAGCCTGCTTCCCAAGTCTTTTCGTGCGCAGTTAGGTCGGGATCTGGGTTATCACGGCGCCAGTTGTATCAATGCTGCTTTTATTGCTTGCCGTCTTTTTGCCCCTAATCAAATTAGATATGTTTCAGGAGAGGAGTGTCAATACTACCTTAATCATTATTTTGATAAGTTGCTTGGTCCAGCGCATTTCGAGAATGATTGATATCAGCTACTCCCTCATAGAGCAATCTTCGCAAGAAATAGTTTCTTGCTTTCCACCTTCGGCTTGTTGTCCAAACCAATCCTTAAACATCGTGTTTTGCTCAGCCACGTCATAGAAACGATTGTAAGGAATGATGCAGTGGTTTTCACCGGTAGCAGTAAATGAGCTGAAGTTTGGCGTGTCTTTTTGAATATCCGCTAGATGAGTTAACATCGTTGTGCTCCAATCAGCACCGTCACCACCCATAAGTTCATAAAAAAAAGTTTGCGTAGCGTCAAAAGCGTTGTTGAACTGTGATAGAGTTATATCTGGGTAATACTTGCCAATGCCCTTATAGATAGCAAGTAGGGAAGGATTAGCCCAATCTATTGGAATCCATGTTGGAGCATATTCCAAGGAGTTCCATTGGTGAAGAATCAAGGAAGCAAAATCCTTAGTGATAACTCCAGCGCCAGCATCACCAAATTGTGCGAGTTTGGCTTTAGGGTACATGTCTTTGAGTTTTGGTGTCCAATAGATAGAACCATAAGCCCCGGCACTGCATCCAGTGACAAAGAGGTTTTTCACCTTGGTAAATTTCTTTTGTACCCAGTCAAGAACAGCTTTGGTGTTTGCAGCGCCTTTATGATGAATCGTAAAGGAAGAGCCATTTTTACGGGTGTAGACTCTACTGAGATTGCCCCAGTGAATATCGCCTGTGCAATAGGGGATAACAACATGTGTCCAATCTTTGATTGGGTTGTCTAGGCGATCCTTGGCATAAATTCCTTCAAGATCTTTTGCATAGAGATCGCGGAGGTAGTCTACAGAATCAATGAATGTGGCTGATTCTTTGGCGCAAGTTTTAGCGGACCAGCAAGAGCCGCCGCCTTGAAAGTCAACGATAAGCTTTTCTGTGTTGCCAGGGTAGTAAAAAAAAGAAAACTCTTGTCCACGAGCACAGGTAGTTCCATCTCCTGGAAATACTTCATACCAAGAATTATTTTGATTGCCTGATAACGAAGTAAAAGATTTTGTGCGAATTTCAGCCAAAACATTTAGGCTAGCGGCAAACAGGACTGTTAAGCCAAAAATAGCCTTAATAATCAGCGATTTCATCATAAACCAATCCCTTATTGCATCCAACCGAACTTAAGATTCTCTGGATTTATTGGTAAACTTCAAAAAATTTCACTTCTTGATTTGTGGATATTCACACAATTATGAAGAGGGGGGTCTTTCTTGTCAATCTTTCATAGGCGTTTTGTCTTCGGATTCTTTTTTTGGGTGAGAGAATATTTTTAGTTGCTCGACATAGACTGATCCTGATTTTTCATACCTTTCAGCGATTTTTGGAATAATCTGAGTGAAAAGAAAAGTTAAGGCTAGTGTTAGCACAGCAGAGTATAGAATAAACCGAACCATTGGTTCAGCAAGGAGTTCGTGCATTGCTGTGGCGTATTCGTTTTGCTCTTTGACAGTTCGGCTTGTCTGGCGAACGAGAAGATTTTCCTCTGCTGGAATACTAGCAGCTGCATCTACCGTGGCTTGTTGTGCTAATATATTTCCTTCTGGCTGCACGTAGTCTAGGTACTTTGTATAAAGACTCTCAACTAGTGATGCGAGGCTTTGAGCAAGATCTTTTTTGTCTTGAGATGCTAGGTTTGAGAATATTGCAGTAAGAAGATAGGGGTGGCTGCTTGTTGAAGAGCGGGTGTTTTCTTCCACTTCTGTAATCTTGATCCAGATATTGAAAGGAAGGCTTTTACGTAAAAGCGGACTCGATACCTCACAGAGGGAAAAATTTTTTACTAAGTATCCAGAAGAGATAGTGAGGCCTTCTGGGTGAATGCTGGTAAGTTTAGCATCTAGACGCACAGAACAAAGCGAAAATGGGCTTTTTGAGCTTAAGTAGCCACGGTTGTTAGCCGAGTCGGGGTTTTTCTCTTTAATAAGTGCACCGAGAGCAGGCAATTGACTCTCATCAAATTTATCTAAAAAAGAGATCTGGGGATGATCAGGTTGCTGTGTATTCGTACTATCTGGATCCCTAAGGACAAAAATAACAGTTTGGGTTGAAATTTCATTAAGCATTGACTCAAAACGACGGCGATCTTCGCCAAGGTAGAGTTTTTCATCAACAAAAATAGCCTGTGGAGAAAAAAATAAAGGTTCTTGAGTGACGCTGCGAAGCTGGAGTGCCGTGCGCACGATATACTCACTACTGTTAAAAAAAGACTGCAAGGACCTACGAATTTTCACATCTCGCACGGCTAAAAATATGCGGGTTTTTGGCTTTTTGCTGAATTTATCCAATTGTGCCAAAAGCGACATGAAAAGAGCTTCTTTACCAGGTGGTATAGTAATTTCTCCTTCTAGAGCGAGTGAAAAACGATAGATGAGTTCATGGCGATGGATCTTTTTTACTTGAAAAGTTAAAAAGTCCTCATCTAGCTGTTTAGCAATAGCGCCGGCCAAAGGGATCTTACTTCCTAGAGGCACTTCAATCTGTGTTTCTATCTTAAAAGTGTTGTCTTTAAACCAGACAATGCGGCCAGGCATATAAAGACCGAGCTGCTGGCCTAAAAGAATTTGGCCAGGAGGTAAAAAATAGTCTAAGGGTTTGCTGGCGCTTGAGTACATGACGCGAAAAAGCCAATCATTGTCTGGTAAATCAAAAGGGACTAAATCGCGAAAATTCAGAGCTGCCGCTTGAAAGAGTGGAAAATATCGCTTACCCTTTACAGACAAAATAAGACGGGAGCTTTTGAGTTCTGGCGTCTTTTCAAGCTCAGTGATGATATCTTCAGTTTTAGAGGACTGGTACTCATCATTTACAATAGTAATAAAGGCTCTAGCTTCGATTAGTTGGTTGACTAAGGAGGAAACTGAATGTATCCAATAAACTTTAAGATTGTAGCGACTTAAAAGATTCGCCTTGTGTTCATATGTAGGGTCTTGGGAATCAATGACCCAGTATACCCATTTGGGTTTCGACATTGAGTCTAGTCCATATGTGAGCCGTTTAGAATGTTGTCGGATGAAATGGATCTGTTCTTTAGTTGCCCAGTATAGATAGCCCACCTTGGGTTATTAATTTTTTTCTTTTTCAGACGAAGAGTAGCTAAATAAAAAGAAGACTCTTTCACCTTTAGGATCAAGCACAATGAAACCAATTAGCTGTCTGTTCCGCAAATCTCAGGTTTCTCTTGTTTTTCTACTTGTTTTTGTAGTCTTGGGGCAATCTGCGCTTGCAAAGATTTCTTGTCAGCAAGTTAAACCGATCACTGGGCATTATTTGCGGTCTCATTACTCTGTCCATACTATGAGTGAGGATTTGAGTCAAAAAACCCTCTCAAACTATATTCGGGCTTGGGACCCAGGAAAAATGTATTTCCTACAAAAAGACATCGATGATTTTACAGCGAAGTTTTCTAAAAGCCTTGCCAAGGACATAGAAAATGGCAACTGTGCAGCTGCTGATATTATTTACAGTCTTTATTCAAAACGCTTTGAAGAGCTGCAACCTACTATCTTAAAATTTGTAGCTAGTAAGCATAATTTTAGCATCGATGAATATATGGATATCGACCGTCGTAACATGCCATACTCCAGTACTATCGAGGATATTCATGATCGCTGGCGCAAACGAGTGAAGTTCCAACATCTACAGCTTTTAAGATCAATCGATTTAAGAGCGGGTGATAACGATGCCAAAGTGCGCGAAAAACTAAAGAAACGATATGAGCTTGCTCTAAAAAGCCAAAAAGAGATGTCAGAGGATGAAGTTTATGGGACGTTCCTTGATTCTTTTGCCACGGCGCTTGATCCTCATTCCGACTATTTTTCGCCTAGCCAGCTACAGGAGTTTCGTATTTCAACTAGCCTGTCTCTTGAAGGCATTGGTGCCCTGCTGAGAAGCGAAGATGGAGTGACAACTATTCAAAGTTTGGTCCCTGGTGGCGCCGCGCAAAAATCAGGAAAACTGAAGGTTGAGGACAAGATTGTCTCTGTAGCGCAAGGAAAAAACACCCCCGTTGATGTTATCGATATGGATCTTAAAGATGTTGTGAAACTTATTCGTGGGACCGGCGGAACAACAGTCACGCTGACCATCCGTCGGGGTACAGAACAACTGGTTGTGCCTATTGTGCGTGAAAAAGTGGAGCTAGCTGATCGAGCTGCGAAGGGTAATGTTTACCATGTCAATGGTAAAGAAGATAAGGTTATTGATAAATATAAGATTGGGGTTATTGACCTTCCTTCCTTTTATATGGACTTTGAGGGGCGGCAAGCTAAACAGACAGATTTTAAGAGCTCTTCTCGTGATATGAAAGAGGAGATTATTAAGCTCAAGAACGCGAAAGTTGATGCCATTGTTGTTGATCTTCGAGCTAATGGCGGAGGTAGCTTAGATGAGGCTATCAATGTTGCAGGCTTATTTAATGGTCCTGGTCCTGTTGTCCAAATCAAGGCGGCTAATGCTCCTCCTTTTGTGCAAAAATATGAAGGCGAAGCTCTTTATTCAGGGCCTCTTGTGCTTTTAGTAGATCGTCAGTCAGCAAGCGCTAGTGAGATTTTAGCGAAAGCAATTAAGGACGCTAACCGAGGAATTATCGTAGGAGATACACATACCTTTGGTAAGGGTACTGTGCAAAATCTGAGTGATCTTGATGCCAGTCTCGGTGCTATTAAAGTAACAATCTCAAAGTTTTATGGACCTAAAGGAGAAAGTACTCAGCTGCGTGGGGTGGAGTCGGATATCGTTCTGCCTTCGATTTCAGACTACTATGAGATTGGTGAAAAGCATTATGAATATGCTTTGCCGTTTGAGACCATTCCTGCCGCTAACATCAAAAACTTTGATCTAGTAGGTGGCAAGGTCTCTGAGCTAAAGTTGGCAAGTTTTGACCGTGTTCGTCGTGATAAAGAATTTGCTGAGATTTTCAAAGTGATTGACCTCTATAAGAACAGTAAGGCAGACCGAGGTCGAGTTAGCTTAAAGGAACCTACGAAAAAGGAAAAAGACGAAGAGGCTAAAGCCAAAAAGGTAGCTGAAGAGCGTGAAAAATCAATGAAAAAAGATTTCTACGGTAATGTCATTCCACAATTGCGTGACGATGCTATTTTGCAGGAAACAGTACGTATTGCTGCCGATTATGTGCGCTTATTTGAAAGCAAAAAGTTAGTAGATTTACAAATTGCTGAGTTAGCCCCTCAGGCCCAGACGACAAAAAGCAAGACCGCGGCTAAGGCGAAAGTAGAGCCTGCTAAAGAGAGAAAACCTATAATTGACAGCACCCTAGTTAAGTAGAGGGGCTCTTCTTTTTTTGACAATCATCTTGTCAAGAAGATGACAAGACAGCTCTCTCAATTTGTTGCTCTTTCTCTTCAGAAGATAGCCCCTGCCAGTCTGTAAGCTCAAATACCTTCCCCTTATCAATAGCTACAACACGGTTGCAAAGACGAATGATATAGGGGCTGACATGAGTACTAAGCAGTGTCGTCTGGTTTTTTGTTTGTCTTTGGCGCAGGTATTTTTCAAGCGTGAAGGTATGGTTTAGATCAAGACCAGAAAAAGGTTCATCTAAGATAAGAAAATGAGGATCATGTAGTGTTGCCAGTGCTAAGCTTATTCGTTTTTGCATGCCATAGGAACAGGTATCGATAGGAGTATATCGGTAGCTAGCACAATCCCAATATTGCATCTTAGCTTCGATAATTTTCTCATCGGTGATCCCTAAAAGGGATCCGGCATAGGTTAGAGCTTCGAAGCCATTGATCCAAGGCGGTAGGTGTGTGTTTTGAGGAAGGTAGCCAAATTGACGTTTCAGATCGAAACGTTCGATAACTACTTTCTGGCTACCAAGAAAAATTTCACCACTGGTAGCTTCAAGATTGCCCGTGATCATCTGGAAGAAGGTAGATTTGCCAGACCCATTGATGCCTATGACAGCAAGGCAATCTCCTTGAGCAACATCAAGATTAAAAGGGCCTAGATGAAATTGCTGACCGTAGGTCTTTTTTACCTGGTTGAGTTTAAGGATCGAGGGCATATCTTTTCTCCTAAGCTCGATAATAGCGGTTTGCCTGGCTTTGGATGCCATAGTAACCGATGATCGGAAGGAGTAAAACGGCATAGTTTGTAGCGCAAATAGCTGTGCCTATGAAAAGAGCTAAAAGCAAGACGCTAAGTAGTTGGATGCCAACCCTTGTGCCGTCGATTTGTAATGCTAAAAAAGGCACAAGAATAGGGGGTGTTAGCGCTAGAAAGCCAATCTTTAGTAGTTCTGTTTTTTCCATCATAAAAAAACTGATTCCACTGTTAGTTATGACAGCTAATAAAGCGACGATGAAAGACAGTAGAATCAGTGTGATTTGATATTCCTGGTGAGAGACGCCAAGGCTTTTTTCAAAAGCAGAGTAGCGAAGGTCAAAGGAGCATTGAAAAATCAAAGCCAGGGCAAACAGCAGGCCGGAACAAAAGGCTAAGAGCCAATGACCAAAAAGGCCATGCTGATTAGGGCTAATCATACTATGAGCTAAGGCAGTCAAAAAGGCCAGCATCATGGCTTTTTGTGCTCCGTCATTTTTATAGGTCATTTGTTTTAGTCGCCAAAAGCAAAGTACAGATAAACGCCTTGAAGATAGTTTCTTTTGGAGGCTTGGCCAAAAACTAAAACGTCTTTTTTGAGTAAAACAAGCATAACTTAGGCTGAGCATTGCCATGCAGATAGCAGTTCCTGCAATCTGTAGCTTGGTCCAAGAGATAAATAAAAGAAGAATAAACCAGGCAAGGCCGTGGAAAAAAGCTATGCAGCTCAAGGACCATAATATGCCAAAAGAGAAAAGAATAAGGTTGTTTTCACCCAAACTCTTAGCAAAGAATCGAAGGGATCTTGGGCTGTTTAAGTCTTGCGAAAGCTGACGCCCTGTGCGTAAGCTGGTAAAAACCAGAGTTAGTACAGATAAGACATTGATGAAGAGTGCTTGCATCTTTTCAGAGATGTCTTTGACCTGATTATTGAGGAAATCATTAAAAATATAATAATAAAGCCCCAAAAGAACGAGAGCTGAAACGCCAATAACAAATTCTTTACTAAAATTAGCATATAGGCGTCGCCAAACAGAAAAAATAGCCATTTTTGATAAATGAGCAAGTCTAGTGCGCATCATGTTTCTTTTTTCTTTTTATCGGATATTTTGAATTTCAAATCGAGTTGGGGGGCTAGCCAGAAGAATCTGAGACTCTTCTGGCACAAAGATGGACTAATTGGCAGCTGTTTTAGCGGTAGTTTTCTTTTTTCTTACAGCTTTCTTCTTAGCTGCTTTTTTCTTAGTAGTCTTTTTCTTGGCTACTTTTTTAGCTGCTTTTTTAGCTACTTTTTTCTTAGTAGTCTTTTTCTTGGCTACTTTTTTAGCTGCTTTTTTAGCTACTTTTTTCTTAGTAGTCTTTTTCTTAGCTACTTTTTTAGTTGCCTTTTTCTTAGTAGTCTTTTTCTTAGTCGCTTTTTTAGCTGCTTTTTTTGCCAAGTTAAATCTCCTCACTAAAGTTATTCTTAAAATTATTTAAAACCCCGAACGGGAATTTTAAATTGGGATTACCTAGCCCCTTTCAGGGTTTTTCTTGCGACGCTTTTTAGAGATCTTTTAATCAACTTCATCTCTCTTCACATTCGCTTCATTATATATCGCTTATTTGATGTAGGGACGCAAGCTTCATCAGCAAATAAAACGACACTCTTTCATTAATAATAGCATAAAGGGTTCGGGAAATTTATCTTTTTACATTCGAAACCGTTGAAATAATTTTCTGCGACCACTGAATCAAAAATTTACTAACAAAGATGACAGATCAATCAGCATATAATTAAAGCTAAAATCCTCCTTACAGACAAGAGAAAAAGACTATTGATGTTTCCAAAATGCAAAAAAAATTTATTGCTACTGGGAAATTCTTTCATCAGTTTTGTTAAGATAAAGGGGATTGAACCAAAAGTGAGGTGAAGGATGTTTACTATTTTTCCGCAGATTCAAGCCATAGTCAAAGAGGATGATGTAGAGAAACTTGCCTTGGTTGTCAGGCAATACTATCTCGGTCCTAAAGCTAGAATCCCTTCACTTAAGCTTGACTTGCTCTTGCAAAACTGTGGGGTTCTCTGTCACTCTCTGGAGTTGGGGTATAAAGCAGCCTTAGTTATTGAAGATAGAAATGGGCAGATAAGGCCTCGAATTGTCGTGAACCATATTGTCAAAGACCATGAACGGCGCTTTCTCTTAGCTCACATATTGGGGCATCTTTTTATCGATATTCAAGAAGATCTCATTGCTGGCAAAAGCACTAGACTAGGCCTTTACGAGGATGATTCACCGATAAAACGCTATCTTGGGGAGCAAACAGAGTCTATCCAAGCTCACGAAAGGAAAGCCGATCTTTTTGCTGCAGCAATTTTAGCCCCGAAAGCACTCGTAAAGGCTGCTTTGGCAAAAGGCTATAAACCCCAGGATTTGGTTTCAGTTTTTAACATGCCTTTGTCTTTTATCTTGCGTCGTATTGAGGAGCTGAGTGATCAACCAAGACCGAGTCCTGTGCTTTCAAATAGCTTGCCTGCAGAAAATAGGCTACAAAAGGTAGATAGTACCAAACCTCAACGTGGTTTTTCTAAACTGCGCCGCATAGCAAAAAAGATAGATGATTCTGTCGATATCTAGCTTGTGGTGCCAAACAGAAGGTAGCTAAGCCATGGTAGATCCTCTCTGGTCCCCTTCGGCAGAGCGTGTTGCTAAATCTCAAATGACCGCTTTTACTCGTTTTGTCGAGGCAAGGATTGATCGGTCTTTTCAGAATTGGCCCGATCTTTATCGTTGGTCAGTGCAGCATAACCTGCAATTTTGGTCTATTTTTGCTGACTTTGCCAAAATCATCTGGGATCAGCCGTCAAATCTGGTTTTCCGAGGGGGTCCAACATTTCGTCATGGGCGTTGGTTCCCTGGGGCACATTTGAATTTTGCAAAAAACATTTTGGCGAACCTTAAAGAGGGTGTTGTTCTAGCTAGCTATGAAGAAGGAAAAACTAGCACGAGTTTCTCAGATCAAGAGTTTAAAAGGCAGGTTGCTAGCCTTGCTTTAGGGCTTCGTCGTCTGGGAGTGGCAAAAGGTGATCGCGTCTGCGGTATGGTAACAAACGGTCCTGAAGCTATTCTTGGTATGCTTGCAACAGCTAGCTTGGGTGCTGTTTGGGCCAGCTGCTCACCTGATTTTGGCGCTGAAGGCGCTCTTGATCGTTTAGGACAACTTTCCCCCAAAGTTCTTTTTGCAACGAAGGAGTACCAGTATAATAGCAAGCTTTTTGATTGTCGTAGTAAAGTGAACGCTATCCAAAAGCAGCTAGGCGCAGCTACTAAGGTTATTTTTCTTGGTGACGAATTTACTTCTTTTATCAAAGATCAAGGCGAAGCTGAACTTTATTTTGAATCGGTTGAGTTTTCAGATCCTTTATATATCCTTTTTTCTTCTGGAACGACAGGTATTCCCAAAGGAATTGTTCATGGTGTCGGAGGAACCCTCTTGCAGCACAGAAAAGAGCATCTTTTGCACTGTGACCTGCGCCGTGATGATTGTCTTTTCTTTTTTACTACCTGTGGCTGGATGATGTGGAATTGGTTAGCGACAGGTCTAGGTTCAGGAGCTAAGCTTGTTACATTCGATGGTTCACCTACTTTTCCTAAAGTAGAAACTCTATTTGATATCTGCGATGAAGAGCAGATCACAGCCTTTGGCCTGAGCCCAAGGTATCTTGCGACCCTGAAATCTCTTGGTTGCTCGCCAAAAGTAAGCCACAAACTAAACTCTCTTCGAACGATTTTATCGACAGGTTCAGTGCTTTCGGAAGATCTCTATCGGTATGTTTATCAACATATAAAGGAAGACATTCATTTAGCATCTATTTCCGGGGGAACTGATATCGTTTCCTGTTTTATATTGGGAAATCCCAATTTGCCTGTCTATGCCGGTGAGGTACAAGGGCCAGGGCTTGGTATGGCTGTTGAAGCATGGACAGCTGAAGGTAAGCCTGGCATTGGGGAAAAAGGTGAAATGGTCTGTACGAAGCCCTTTGTCTCTATGCCTGTTTATTTTTTAAATGATGCTGATGGTAGTCGTTATCAGAAAAGCTATTTTACTCATTACCCGGGTAAGGATGTTTGGCGTCACGGTGATTTTATAAGTATAGACAAAGATTTTCGGATTCAAATCTTTGGGCGAAGCGATGCTACGCTTAACCCAAGTGGTGTTCGTATTGGCACAAGCGAGATTTACCGATGCGTTGAATCCATTGATGGCATCAAAGATTGTGTGGTTGTCGGCTATGAGATAAAGGAAGAAGTTTATGTCATTTTGTTCGTAGTTATGACTCAAGGGGTCAATTTTTCACAGAGTTTTGCCGACAGCATCGCTAAAACTATCCGTGTAAATCTCTCGCCAAGGCATGTTCCTGCTAAGATATTTGCAGTAACAGAGATCCCCTATACTCTTAACGGTAAAAAAGTTGAGTTAGCCGTAAAAAATACTATTCATCGCCAGCCTGTTGCTAACTTGTCATCTTTGCTTAACCCAAAGGTTTTAGCTGAGTATGAACCTTATGCACTAAAGCTGGAGCAGATCTTTCAGGAGGCTTGAGTAATCTAGATGCAGATCTATGTAGAAAACTACCCCGCGGCCCTATTTCTTGGTATTTATCCTGAAGAGCAAGAGCAGATACAAAATGCTCTTATTAGCCTTGTTATGGAGATAGCCACTCCAGTAGTGAAGCCTGGACAGAATGTTGAACTTAGTCAAACCGTCGATTATGGCTATGTTTGCACCGTGATAGACAAGACCCTTGTAAATAAAAAGTTTGCGTTGATAGAAGATGTTGTTTTGATTTTAGGGCAAGTTTTGAAAGATAACTGTAAGGGTATCTTGAAGTTAGATATCTCTGTTGAGAAAACAAAATTTCCCGGTAATGCCTTAAAAGGCGCTAGGGTTAAGGTGCGGCATCTATTTATATGAATAACGGCACGATCAACATTCTAGGTGCTTTCGAAAATAACCTCAAGCACATTGATGTGCAAATCCCTAAAAATGCTATCACTGTCGTCACCGGTGTTTCTGGCTCTGGTAAGAGCTCTCTAGTTATAGATACGCTTGTGAGAGCAGCCCAAGCGCAGTTTTTTGACACGTTAAGCTATCGAGAACGTGAGTTTTTTTCATTGGGCAGCAAGGTAAAAGTAGAAAAAATTGAAGGCTTAAGTCCAGTTATTTTTCTTTCACAGCGCGAACAAAATCCTTCATTGCGAGCTAGTGTTGCTACACATACTAGGTTGGGAGAGCTTTTAGGTCTTTGGTTAGCCAAATTTGGTGAGTATTTTTGTCCTGATCATAACCAGCCAACAACAGCACAAACACCAGAGAAACTGCTTGAAACTCTTTTTGCAAAACATGCAGGGGAGCTGCTTTTACTTACAGCCCCTATTGTTAAAGAACAAAAGGGGAAATTGGATCGAGAACTGGCCCAGTATATTGAGAAAGGCTATTTGCGCATTGTGCTCAATGGAGAAGTCTTCTCTTTAACACCTAAGCCGTATATTTCACCTGATAAGAAACATAGCTTGAATCTAGTCATTGACTATGTGAGCGTCAAGCCGACAAATTCTTCTCGTTTATTGCGTAGCATCGAGCTTGCTCTTAAAGAGGGGGAAGGCTTTTTGGAGTATTTTATTCTTGATGCGGCAAAAAATATCCAAAGCTCTTCTTTTACTTTTACGGGGCGGCATGGTTGTGGAGTGTGTGGCTATCATTGGCGCAAAATGGACCTACGTCATTTCTTACCGCAGGCGCTCGGTGGGTGCGAAATTTGCAAGGGGAGGGCAATCCTTGCAGAGGGAGTTGGGTGCAGTGTCTGTTTTGGTACTGGACTTTGTGCCAATTTGGCGTTTGTACG
>CALBMD010000506.1 GCA_937896265.1 uncultured Pseudomonadota bacterium | reverse complement strand
TGCCTTGATGACTAGAAAGCAAGGCAAGGTCTGGAAAAACCACGCGACTGTTTTCCAAAAAAGCTTTCTTGGGAGAAACCAGCTGCGCAGTCCCAAACCCTCATCCTTGCTGTCGCTAGGATTTAGATGCGTATGCCCTTAAGGCAAAAGACGCATGATAAAATCATGAGCATAGTTGAAAACAGCATGAAGCAGGATTCGCCCGTCTTCTTGCACTAGAAGTTGCTTAAAATAACCTTCTGACGGCGCTATACAATCATCCAGAGTAATAATACCAGCTTGGCCAAAGCTAGTATCAACAGCACCACTGGCAAGAAAACGTTGCACAGTGCATATTGTTTTTGTGCCTTCCTTATAACCTGCTGCTAAGATACGTCCATCGGGCATCAATGTGAGAAGCTCTCCAGTCGTTTCATTAAAACTCGCAGAGCTATTAGTCCCTTCAGCAATCTTTACTCTTCCCATACCTCCGCCAAACGAAGTATCACTATTGCCATTTGCATCAAACTTCATAATGTAAGTGTCGCGCGGAGAAGCGAAAGAATCACTTTGAGAAATATAACCCAAGATTAAAATGCTGCCATCTGAGTTAACACCTGAAAAATTTCTTGCATCTACATCACTCCCCTCACGCTTAATAGATGCCTGAACTTTGCCATCATGCAACGGCCCAAAAGATGTATCTAAGATACCATTTTTTTGAAATTTTCTTATAGCTACTCTATAATTTTCATCGAGATAAATAGCCAAAAAGCGTTGATCTGCTAGTTCAAATATGCCCCCGTGTACATATCTCGTCTTGAATTGCGTTTGCTTCGGAGAGCCACCAAATGTGGTATCAATAGTACCATTTGCGGTTACTTTCCAAATCTCACTGCTATCACCCAACCAAATCCAGTCTCGCTCTTTGATAAAAACCAAAGAGCTGCCATCCCCCAAAGGGGCCATGGATTCAACCTGACCTTGTTTGTTATCAAATAAATTTGTTGAAATTCTTCCCTGACTGCCGAAAGCTGAATCAAGATGACCGTCTTTGTCTAAACGTGCCATTGCAATCTTAACGTCGTATTGAACATCTGTCGCAACAGATCCACCGATAAAAATCGCACTATCGCTATGCTGACTGACAATAACTAAAGGTCTAGCAAAGAAGCTGTCAAAAAGACTACCTCTTTCATGAGTAGCAAAGCTGCTATCTATTTTGCCATCCTTATCAACTCGCTTTAATGAGAAAAAGCTATGATACGCTGTTGCGCCCAACAAAATAATCTTGTTATCAGGCTGAATAGCTACAGAATTTAACCAGAAATTTCCTGTATTTTCATAAAAATTTCCTGCAACATCATCAAGAAAATGTATAAATCCTGGCGTTGCTGGACTACCAAAGCTTAGATCAACGCTACCACTACTTCCAGGTTGGACGACATTAACTTGAATACTTGTCTCTGCTGCTTTATTACTAGCACCAACCTGAAGGGTCGCGGATGCCACCTCACTTCCTGCACGCCAGTAAAACTTTTTGCTAAAATCATCCACAGCAAAAGCTACTGTATTATCCACTATGGAGGTCGTGGCTGCTAGACAGCTTTCATAAGAGCTTGTAAAAAAGCCTTGATTTGATCTAAAGCGCAGAGGAATAGCTGTTTCTGCTTGAATAGGTTGATTGGATTGATCATTCAAAGAAACTGTGTATTCGCCACAAAATCCAGTCAAAACAGCTTCTGGACCCGAAACAACAAGCTTCGGAAGTGGATTCGGGCTTGGATTTGGATTAGAAAGAAGGACATCTTTTTTAACTGTAAAAGAGAAAGTTGCAGAAATAGGTTTAGAACCAGTCGTTTTGGCGACAACAGTATAGCTGCCATTTGTTTTTGGAAGAGTTATTGTGTTGCTGCTGCTACCATCTTTTCCTGTTTTAGTGCTTTTATCTTTCAAAGATACCATCGATGAATTAGTTGTCCAATTAATCTCTGCATCTACTACTGGTTGTTTTAACAAATCCTTAACAAAAACTTTTAGTAGATTCCCTTCGTTCTTTTTCACTATTGTGTATGATTCTCTAGGGGTTGCTTCCACTTCCCATGTTATTTGTTTTTCACTATCTTCAATTTTAGCAAAGATAGATGATTTGCCTTTTTGAGAGGTTAGTAGATAATTGATAGAACTACCTGCATCATCTGTAGTAGTACGATCAAAACGAAGACTTCCATTCCCGGTAATAGCCCAAAATATATTAGCACCTGGAACTGGTTGCTTATTGGCATCAATCACTTGAGCATCAATTAAAAGCCTATTGCCAGCAATAGTTTTAGTGCTTGCATCATTTTTTTTCACTAATTCAAATAAAGATGCCTCAGATGCTTTCTTCGAATCTTTCAACTTTATCCCACAACCAAAAGATAAAAAAAGCACCAACCAAAATATCTTTCGCATTATGCAAATCCTGTTTTAGCTATTGTTTATTGATACTTTCTATGATTGTAAACTATAACTGATAAATTCTGAAACACCGCCGCTTATGAATAGCATGAGTGCGATATTGAAACGCAACTAGAGCTGCGAAGGAGAGCTTAGAAAGTCGTAATTAAAAACTCAAGAAAACTTCTGGGAGAGATGTTAGCTCTGTTGGAAGATTTATTTCTACTAGATAACCTGCATCAGCAAGCACACCAAAAACACGATTTAAATGCATACGACCAAAATGGCCTATCCACAGTCTTTTCTTTATTCTGTCTTTACTGGCGTCTTTGATAAATTCAAGCACATCAACCATAATCAAGCATTCAACGCCAAAGGAGGCAAAGTTATCGACTATCAACTCTGTTGCACGTTCTTTGCCAAATCTTCTTGCAAGGATAGCCTTATTTTCTGCAGATACATCGCTAAGCTTTTTCCATACAGCAATCTGCTTTTTGACAAACCTCTTTTCTTTGTATGAAAGTCTAGAGTCTGCGATTTTGCGACGAATGTATGTTTCATAGCCTCTCAATGACTGCTTGATAGCATCATCTTGTTCAGAAAATACCTGATAGCGATCCAAGCGACCAATTGCAATCAATCTTGGGTCCAACGATTTAATATCGATCTGATGAAGATTTTCTTTGAGGTCAGCATAGATTTTATGCACAGTTTTTGCGCCCATCCAATACACTGAATGAAAAGGAGCATTTTCAAATGATGTATGTTCAGGGCTAAACTGATAGCTGGCAGACGCAGCCATACAAAAAGGAAAGCACCCGTTTTGTCTTGTAACAACAGATTTGGGCCAAAATATGGTGTACCCGCTTTGCTGCTCTTCCTTAGCATTCCCCGAACGAATTTTTTTCAGAAGCTCACTGTCTTCCTGGAGCAAGTTGTGAAATGATCTTTCCGTATAAAGGGTATTATCTTCGATGCGGTAATATGCGCGCCAATTTTTTTTCAATGCTTCTTTTAAAAAAGAATTGATAAAGCTATCACACTGCTCGTCTTCTTCTTCTTGACTGACATAATTGTGGATATCTCCAAGACTTGTCAGTACTACTCCGCTTTCTATTGCTACCGGACGATAGACTTTCTGTTCTGTGACATAGGCTGTCGCTTCTAATGAAAATACAACAAACGCTAAAATCACCAGCCCAATGCAGTTAGAAATTCGTGTAATAACCATAATTTGTGCCTTTTGTTGCTAAACGACCGGATTTTACCATGTATCTTACACAGAAAGTAGTAAAGAAAACTTGCATGAGCATCTTGCTATATCCCTTGCGCCTGTGCTACCTTCCAGCGTCATAAAATAAATAGAACAAATTTTTAAAGGTAATCATGCTAGTAAAGTTTTTGGCCTTGTGTCTTTTTTTTATTTTAAATATCAGCCAGATAGAGGCATCTTGTTTTCGTTCATGTTTTTATAACCCACTACCTGTAGACAAGCCCTCAAACGGCTTGGCTATTAACACGACGTTCTTAGTGACAAATGAGGTAGAAGTTAACGGTACTATAGGGTTAGTTTATCCAACCGTATTAGCTGCATCAGGGCCATCTATTCTTGATCTAATTGTCAGAGAAAATCGCTTACCAAGCAAGATCGTTATGTTTGACCGAGAAGAGCGAGTTGAAAATTTTTGGCGCATGGTGATTGACATGATGAAAAAATATGACGATAAAGAAAATTTTTTGAATGCTTTTCTCGAAGAGCTGGTTAAGAATGATCAATTTTATTTCTTACCTTACCTAAAACTTAACAAAAGTTGGAATTCAAAAATTCTCGCTGAGAAATACCCAAAGATTTACAAAAAGCTCCTAAGTAAAAAGCGACATCTTGTCGCT
>CALBMD010000505.1 GCA_937896265.1 uncultured Pseudomonadota bacterium | reverse complement strand
GCAACACCGATACCTACTGCAACACCGATACCTACTGCAACACCGATACCTACTGCAACACCGATACCTACTGCAACACCGACGCCATCACCACAGCCAACAACAGCAGCAACACCACAATTTTCGTTAGCGAATGGTTTTTATACTCAAACACAGTCAGTAGCCATCACTAGTCCAACAGCAGGGGTAACAATCCGATACACAACAGACGCCTCACAACCAACCCAATCCCATGGAACAGTTTATACAGGGCCAATATCCATAGCTTCATCGACAATACTACAGGCTATTGCCTATAGCAGCACTTTTAGCTCGTCAGCTGTAGCATCAGCTATCTACAGTTTTCCGTTTGGTCCCGAAGATATTGAATCAAGTTCTGTGCCCTGCCCTGCCTATACTGCTATTGGCGACATCAATCTAGATGGTAAAAACGATGTTGTTGTTGGCAACGTTTATCCTTGCAATAGCAGTGGCACTTCGGCCAGTGTCATTTCAATCATGCTTGGCAATAGCACTGGCTTCTTCACGCATAATGCTGCTAACGATGTGCTCGTAACATACTCACCTTATAATCAAATTTTTCCCGAGGGAATCGTCTTGGCCGATATCGATGGCAACGGCAAACTTGATATCCTCTTTGGTGCCTGGGGAACCAATGCATTAGGTATTCTCTTAAACACCACAACTGCCGGTTCACCAACAGTTTCATTTTCGACAAGTCAACCGACCTATATCTCAAACTTAGGTTCAGGACCTAGGTTTATCGATGTTGGTGATGTCGATGGCGATGGCCAAGCAGATGTAGTTGTAGGAATTTCAAATGGTGACAATATCGTTTCGGTATTTTTAGGGAACGGCAATGGAACCTTCAATAACACAGCTATCAATTTTACAGTAGGCCAATCAGGGGCAAGCCCAACGACTGTGAAGCTTGTTGATATCAATACTGATGGTAAAGCAGATATTATAGTGCCCGTGAATGGCAGTAGCAGCACTGGAGCAATATCCGTACTCATCAATACAACGACTACGGTTGGCTCACCAGCCTTTACTACTTATACACATTTTGTTGCTGATACTACCAATAACAATGGTTGGAGTTTAACAGCGGCTTTTGGTGATTTGAACAACGACTCCAAACCGGATATCGTGGTCAACAATCAATCCAGTGGCCAGGTAGCTGTGTTGTTAAACACCACAGCACAGGCATCCACTTCACCAAGTTTCACTACTGCCAGCTTCTATAGCACAGATGCTGGCCCAGAAATGGTAGCTATTGGAGATGCAGACGGGGACGGCGACTTGGATATTTTTACCATCAACGATTCTACTGGCGCTACCTGCACAGTAAGCCTCTTGCTTGGATCTGGTAATGGCTATTTTAGTTCTCCCACACACTATGCTGTAGGTGCAGGTACCAACTCTATCTACTTTGGGCGTGGAATTTCTCTAGGCTTCATCGGCTATGGCTCTGGCGTGGATGTCGTTACACCCAATCCGGCAGATCATAGCATCAGTGTGCTTTTAAATACAGTTTTTTAGTCTTTGGCGCGAAAGCGCCAAAGACGTATCCTGAGCCGAAGGCAAAGGATCTCCATCGAATCTTCTAGCTCCGCGTGGCTTTGCATCAATCATTTTGTTTCTACGCCACTTTTTTTGGGTTAAAATTTAGATGTAGAAGTCACTGTTATATATCTTGTTGATATTAATGAGTTATTTAAATTATTGTTGAAAATCATATAAAAACCACGTATAATCCGCCCAAATTCTACTAGAGGAAAATTCTGTGAAAAAAATCATTTTAGCTCTATTATTTTGTTGCATGGCCTTACCGTCTTTTGCTGAGACCAAAACTCTGACTTTGACTTGGATAGAATATGTTGACGTTTGTGATAAACAGACCATTAGAGATAGTTGTTACGTAAAACAGATAAAAAACACCACACTTAGAAATAGTGCAGAACATCCGCTACGATTTTGCACCAATCATAAAGATTGGGTGAATGCTTGTTATGAGATTTCAAAAGATAAAATCAAAAGTGAAATCCACTCCTTAGAATTAGAAGAAGCCCAAAAAACAACCCACTCTTTAATTCCAAAAGCAATTCTTCTAACAAAAGGAGTAGCTATATTTTCGGCAGTTGCGGCAGGAGTAGCAGCAATCATAGGGTATAAAACAGAGCCGAACTATGCGGAGGATGTTTTATATACCCTTTCACTGCACGAAAAAGCTGATATATTTTTAACTAACTCGCTAGCGTTTAGCATGGTAGCCATAGCAGCCACAGCAGTTAGCAGTTTGCCGTACTTTGTTATCAAAGATTACGAATCAAGAAAAAACGAGAAAAGAATCAACCGCATAAAAGAGCTTGAAAGGATTCTTGCTTTTATTGATGGAGAAGAGAAAGAACTAACCTTAAATTCACCAAATAGTTGCCTCTTCGACCTTAAAAAAATATCGAGTCGAACAACAGTTAATACCGTAACTCCGGCTTCTTATATTAGCCCTGAAGCTAAAACTATAACTTTGCAAGTCACAGAATATTTTGCTTCATTTGATAAATACTCTGTTAATCCTATCAAAAAGTCTACAAAGACAATAAGATTAACAAACAGCCCTGAAAAGCCAACTCTGTTTTGCAGCATGCATGATGATTGCTTTGAATTTTCCACAAATAAAATCGAAGCTGAAGTAGCTGCTTTAAAAAGCAATGAGAAGCACGGCAAAAAACTTGATATTTTGCAACAGATCCTCTCCTTTATTAAAGGAGAAGGAGAAGAATTAACACTAGATGTTGAGTCTTCATTTTACAAGTCGTTAAGGCAATTTAGATGCGTATGCTCGGCTCTTAGGTAGATTCTACGAGCGAGGTTAACCTAATGGTACCGTAATTGTCGGCAACCAAACCGGCATTTTATTTTCACCAGTACTGGCATTTCGTACTAGAATGGTGCCGAAAACTAAAACATCCCACCAGAAGTGACCAAAGACACCTTCACAAATCGAATAACCATTTCGCTGGCTAACCCAGCCATCAAAGATCCCTGAGACAGTTTGAATCACTGGAGTTCTATTCTTCTCTGAGATATGCGCAGCACCAAAGAGCAAACCTTGACTGAGATTACCCAAAAGCGCGCTATTAAATTCATAATGCAAAACAGGCATCAACCAACCGCGGAAAGCAGCCTCTTCGGTAACACCTGCGCCATAGGACAAGCTTCCTGTGGAAGCAAGCCTCTCATAAAAGGGTAATACATGCCGTTGAGGGTTGCCTGCTCGTGCAATAAGCAAAGTTGTGAGAAGCCCGAGCGGAACATAAGTTGTCCAACGCTTAAGATAGGAAAACTGGAAAGGCGCTAGCAGAACATCTTTAATAGAATCGTTAGCTTTGATAAAGCTGAAATCGCCTGGCCTTGTCCGCGCTGCAGAGCGGAAACTATGATAGGCGCTGAAGAGACCCACATCGAATGTCATGGAGTTGCCAATAGCTGCATAACCATAGTCCCGCTCATCGAAATCATCTTTTTTTTCTTTTTTCACCTCATCCTTATCATAGCGGTTAGCATTTGCGATAACCTGCCCAAGGATTGCTATACCCGAATAAGAAAGAGCGTAAGGATACTGCCGCTCCCAATATTGGTCAAATCCAGGTAGCAATATGCTAGTGAACTGTGGCCAAAATATGCTTCGCGGTCTGTTTGGGTCTTTGACAGAAAATTCGTCTTGAGGAAAGTCACTTCCAAGTGCCAGTCTGGTGCAGAGAGAAATCAATAATATGGCTGCCTTCAACTTCATCAAGATCTCCTTAAATTCCACTCACTTCATTTTTATTGGCAGCTAACATAGAAAATTAAACCCCAATGTCAATTAGCTGACTGCCACAGAAAAGAACCTCTTTGCTGTTGTTATTGGGCTAAAATGTGAATTGAAAGACGCTTCCCTGTGCTTTATACCTTGGCTTCATCCGTACGTCAAATACTGCCTTCAGATATCACCTAAAGCCATCGCAGCAGCAAAAAGAAAATCTACACCTGAAAAAACCTTAGCCTCCTTGGGGCATGCCAACCAATCGGGATTAGGGTCATCGTTCTTCACTTCGCTCCGCTGCCACAAATAAAACTCACAATGATCTCTTGAGCTTGGTAGACGCTGGTCAGGAAAATATTCTTTATCTAAAAGGATACGCATGGCATCCTTCATGTCTCCATCAGTCGTACGAGCATGAATAGCAGAAAACAAAGCATTATTCGGCTCTTCTTTATGAATCTTTTCTATAAGCAGTCTTTCTTCTTCTGTAAAACCACCTGATAGCTTGGCATTTAAGTAAAGATGAAGCATCAAAAGATGAGCTTCATAGCCTTGACTCTTTAGCCATAATAACTCTGTTTTTGGGTTATATAGCTTTCCTGACAATACTGCCTTAATTGCATGAAAAGTATCCTGCATACTCAAAGGCACTAAATAAGAATTAGAAGACCTTCCTTCCCCCATGACCCATTGCCCAATACTATCCTTATGAGCATCTCCATAT
>CALBMD010000504.1 GCA_937896265.1 uncultured Pseudomonadota bacterium | reverse complement strand
AGTCTTAGCTGCACCATTTCAAGCACTGTGCTCTTATTGTCAAATTCATTGCCACGATTACCAACTTGAAGATAAGCGTGATAAATCTTCTTGCGCAAAACGGGATTTTTAACATAAGTCAAAAATGGCGTGATTGAAGAGCGCTGTGTTGTAAAAAGCCAACCTTGTTCATAGCCAGCCTCCTTAGCAGCCTCCTTAGCTGAAGCTAAAACATCAGCTGGCATATCAGATAACTCGTTATCATTGGTAACAAGAAGTTGAAAACCATCCATATCACCTATTACATTACGCGCAAAACGATCATTTAATACAGCCAGCCTTTCATGAACGACACCAAGTTCAGCTTTTGCTGCTACTGAAAGCAAAGCCCCACCACGAGTAAATTCATTATAAATTTTCTCTGTTAGCCTTCTGGCTTGTGGGCTCGTTAATTTATCTTTACTTTCATAGACTACCTTGACGCGCGCAAACAAACTATCATGCATCAAAATCTTATCCCAATGCTGAGAGATGATAGGGCTGGTAGTCGCAGAAATCTCATCAAGCTCCTTATCTGAGCTCGCAGCATACATGGTGGCAAAAATTTTGCTTACTCGCGCCAGGATGTCACCACTTTTTTCATAAGCTAAAATAGTATTTTCAAAAGTTGGCTCTGCTTCTTCTTGAGCAATAGCTTCAATCTCCTTGCTATGTAACGCCAGAGCAACTTCATAAGCTGGTAAAAAGTGACTGTTTTTAAACGAGCCAAAAGGAGGAACCTGTAGCGGGGTATTCCAATCGATAAGTAATGTGTTGCCTTTGAGAGTCATTTGCGAATCCTTGTCAACCGGTTTTTCTAGCACGGTTTTTCGCTTTGTATTTTCAGAGTGGTCACAGTTAATACCAGAAAAAACCAGCAGCAAAAGGAAAAAATGGTATAGGAGCATTTTTTAGCTTTCTATTGACAGCCCAACACATAGTTGAACTACCACTTATATATCTTTTTGTAGGGTTGAAAAAGGAGTTTCTCTATTTGATTTAGGCTCTTACTTTACACACCAAGTCTAGCAAACTATATTCACTTCTTTCTCTCACGTTTAAAGAAGGGGTTAAAATGTCACAAGTTAGGGTCTGTGTTCTGCAGTCAAGCTATGCTGATTCTGAGTCACCAATGAAGGCCTATGATGACTATGACTGCACGCCTGCTCCTTTTTTTACTGACCCAAGCTATAGTTTTGCTTCTCATAAAATCAGTAAAGCTAAAGCCTACAGCCAAATAAAAGAACTTGTAACCTCTGGCTGCTATGATGTCTTTCTCAATCTCTGCGATGGAGCCAAAGACGAAGATCGCGCCGGTATTGAAGTTGTTGAAGTTCTAGAAGCCTTGGGGGCTGCTTATACTGGTGTCTGCCCCCGTTACTACGAGCCATCAAAGCTCGATATGAAACAAGTTGCTTATGCTCACGGCATACTTTTCCCCAATTACATCCATGCCAGACGTCAAAGTGACTTAGAAAAAGTGCCTGGCTCACTAAAATTTCCAGTAATAGTGAAACACCCATCAGGGTACTCAAGCGTTGGTATGACTAAAAAAAGCAAATGCCAAAATATGGAAGAACTACAAATTGAAGCCAATCGCTTTATAAAAGATTTCGGTAGTGTCCTCATTGAAGAGTTCATTATAGGCCAAGAAGTAACAGTGCTTGCTTGCGAGACAGGCATCGAAGGGGAGATCGATGTTTTTCCGCCAATACGTGTCAATTTCGGCCAAGGTGACGATTTTAAGTACTTTGATTTGAAATGGATCGAAGATGACAAAATGCAATGGGAAACCATAGGTGCGAAAGATAGCGTGCTAGCTCAAAAATGCATGGAAATTGGACGTAAGGCTTTTGCCACCATCCAAGGAGGCGTAGGCTACGGACGCTCTGACCTTCGAATTGATGAAGAGGGTCGAGTTTATTTCCTTGAGGTTAATTCCAACTGTGGTCTTTTTTATCCTAAAGACTATTTTGGCAGCGCTGATTTTGTTATCCACCAACGGCCAAAAGGGTTGGAAGATTTTACTAAGAAAATCATTGCTGCTGCTTTCAAACGGCAAAAAGCTAGATTGGCAGCCAAACCTAAATGGGAATTAAGCTACGCAAAAGACCAGGGCTTTTTTCTGCAAGCAAATTGTGACATCTCAGCTGGTGAGCTGGTATTTCCATATGAGGGTCAAGCTTTTTATCTCAATACCAAAGCACACGTTGAAGAAACTTGGAGCCAGCTAGGTAGAGAGCAATTTGCTCGTTACGCTTGGCCTCTTACTGATAAAACCTATGTAACTTGGAGTGATGAGCCCTCTTCCTGGCGACCGTTAAATCATTCTTGCGATCCAAACCTCTGGTTTGGCGATAATCATTGCTTAGATATCTATGCTCGACGTGCTATTGCTACTGGAGAACAACTCAATATGGATTACGCTACCTTTTGTGGTGGCGACTATATGCAGGCGTTTTCTTGCAACTGTCATAGCCGTAACTGTCGCAAAACAATCCAAGGCAACGATTTCAAACGTCTTGGTTTAGCCGAGGTATACGGTAGCAGGATCTCAGATTACATTGGTAGTTTTTGATACTCTCCACGTTTAAAGCCGAGGATTCTTGGCTTAGCTCGCAACCGAGCTAATATCTCCACAAGCTGACACGACATCCTTACCGCCGTAATAGTAAAAGACTTGCTTAAAAAGAAACCGGCATTGAAAAATTTTCAACCACCTTGAAGGCATTTTACTTGTATTATGGCGAACAAATTAACTCCGATAGCAAGGATATTTATGAAACTAGCATTCCTCATTTTAAGCACTTTTCTCTTTTGTAGCAGCGCTTTAGCCTCTCAAAATAAGCCCAAAAAATCTAGCCATGTTAGGAGATCAAACCCTAACATGGCTAGGATAACAGATTCTCTCACCCTCCAGCAGCTTATGGACAAACACTGGACTGAGCACGGCAAGTTCCCTGATCGGGTGAGCCTACAAAAAAACAAAGGCCATGCCTTCGTTATAAACAAAGGAATATTAACAGAAGATTGGAATGAAAACGATACTTCAACGATCTTAATACCTGACAAGTTCAAAGCGATCAAATTTTATAATGGGTCTTATCATTTTGTTGAAGTGCTATATATAAATAAAATACCTCATTACCAAATGACCAAGATTATAACTGAGAATGGCATTATAGCAGATAAAAAACAGGTGAGTAGTGGATTTAAAAAAACGAGCTATGAGGCGTTTTACAGTCTATACCCCAAATCTGATTCAGAAAAAAGTGTGAATTCAAGTTTGCTCTTTGCCGTTAAGCAACCAAAAATGCAAGCCTATTTAAAAGAGCAATTCTCTGCTTTAAAAAACGTTCCAAAAACAGAAGAAGTCAGTACATCGGCATCTGAAGAAGCGGAAGTCACAGAAGAAGTCACAGAAGAAGAAGCCAGCACATCTCCATTTAAGCTCTTAAAACTAGACCTGGAAGCGAAAGAAGATCTTACCGCCAAAAACGGACACTAAACGCGTGTCAAAAGCTAGGTAATGTTCCAGGACTTGCAAAATCATCGATTTTCGCAAGATACGTTCTGCCATTACTAAAATGCACAGGAAGAGGGCGGTGTCGAAGCCTGCTTGATTAGCCTACACTTGCCATCGCTTTTGCCGCTAAAAACCCAGAAGTCCAAGCATTCTGAAAATTAAACCCACCGGTTACTCCGTCAATATCAATAATCTCACCAGCAAAGAAAAGACCTGGGCAAAGCTTTGAACCAAAAGTACGAAAATCGATTTCACGGCGATCAATACCACCGGCGGTCACAAATTCTTCTTTGAATTCACCTTTGCTTGTAATAGTTAAGTTTGAACGAATTAGGCGGCTGATAAGTTCTTTCTCTTTAGCTTTGGGTAACTCTGCCCATAATTGTTTTGGCTCAATCCCACTTAATTGCACTAGACGCTGCCAAAACCTCTTAGGTAAGTCAAACAAAGGATTTACCACAGCTGTTTGTCCCATATCTCGTCTAAGACGAGCAAACTCTTCGCTGACATGAGTTTCTTTGGTATCACCAAGCCAATTGATGGTTATCGGTGCCTGATAGGCAGCTGCACAAAGCTCTCTAGCGCCAAAAGCAGAAAGCCATAGCACGCAAGGGCCAGAGAGGCCCCAATGCGTGATAACAAGAGGGCCAAGGCGATGCTTATCAAACAGCTTAATACCAACACGACGAAAACTAATCCCTGCTAATTCTGTTAACAAAGGGTCTTCAATGCCAAAACTAAAAAGCGATGGCATTGGTTCAACTATTTGATGCCCAAGACTTGCAGCTAGTTTATGCCCTATCGGAGATGAACCAGTGGCAAGCAGTAATTTATCTACTCTAAGAACCTCTTCATTTTTACGCTGGATTTCAAAACCAGGAGATAAAAACCGGATGCTTGAGATGATTGTTTTATCCTGCAAAGTAACACCAGATTTGGCGATAGCTGTAGTTAAGCAGTCGATAATAGTCTGGCTCTTGTTTGTGTCAGGAAACATACGGCCATCAGCTTCTGCTTTGAGCACGACACCTCTGCTATTAAACCAGGCTATGGTGTCTTGAGGACCAAAGGTATGAAAGGGGCCAAGTAGCTCCTTAGCGCCACGAGGATAACTAGCTGCAAAGGCCTTTAGATCAAAAAGGTTGTGGGTGACATTACAACGTCCACCCCCAGAAATCTTTACCTTTGTCAGAGGCCTAGCTGTGCCTTCAAAAAAATATACTTTTTCAACTTGAGGCAAGTTGGCTGCAGCAAAAAAACCCGCTGCGCCCCCACCAATAATGGCAATCGTCGTCAATTTTGTGCTACTACCGTCTCTGGATCTAAGTTTAGTCTCCTCCAAGTAACCCGACCATCATACTGACCAACGCCGCCTCCAAGCTGCGTTGCAAACAGTCGATTTATAGCGGCTGCTTCAGCTGCTGGAATGAGCTTAGGATCCTGGAGATGCGTCACCATACACCCAAAAGAGATAGAACTTCTAGCAAAAATTTTATACTTGAGTTTTCCGTATAGATCATCAATACCTGCCTGCGATTTGACAGACCCCTCGAATTCCGCTTGCACAAGAGTGGTCTTATGTGGGCGGAAAAACTCGATGAAATTAAATTCCATATGCCCATTATTTTTAGCAGACTCAAGTCCTTGCATTATAGCAGTACTGAGCCTGCTACTAGCAGGGAAAGCATTGCGAAAATCTCTAGCATAAGCTTTCCTCTCCGCCTCTGTTTGATAACGCCAAGGAGCATAGCGTACCCAAAGACTAGTATCTGTTGCGACACGAATAAGATTTGATGATGCTATTAGAGTCAGCTTGAAGACAGACAGATCGTCAAGAGTATCCTTAGTTGCCCAGAAGTAAAAATCATAGGGAAAATGGCTTGTGAGACATACTGTCCCAAAAAGCACATTGTGAGTAGCAGGAACAGTGATAGTTATATGATTACTATCAACAGCAACAAAGGGGAACTCAGGCTCTCTGAGTTCTAAATTACTATAAAGACTATATGCAAAAGTGGCAGCTTCTTCAATCAACGAAGGCTCAATAAAGCTAAGCGAAGAAAGTGCAGTACGTATCTCTAAATCGACCTTTGATTGCCACGATGGCCTTGCAGTAGCTAATAGATCCCAACTTAAAAATACAGTGATCAAAACTGTAGCGCTCTGCATAAAGGGCATAGCATTCTCCAAATAGGGGTTTGAAAAATGCTACGATCTCTCAAACCCCAACACAAGACCTATCTAGCTATAGATCATAGCCCTGCTAAAGGAGCTAGAGAAATAAAGGAGCTTTGCTAAGCGAATGCTACCTTAGCAAACCTTTCTTCGCAGCAATACCCGAGAGATTGTGCGGCTCTCTATCTCAGAGTCCTACATCTTAATTTTCTTGACAAATTGAAAGCAAAGGGGGCTGAGGTTCAAATCACCAACTCTTTTAGAAGATTATTTTTTGCTGGAAGTAGGTTTCAGACTAATCTAGCATAGTGCCTGTCTCAAATTTGTGGGAAGGGCAAGCTATGCAGATCTTTGGCAGCACCAGTACATACGCTGAGTCTAAGTTAGTTTATTTGCCTATTCCACTCGAAGCAACCGCTTCCTATGGCCGAGGCACTTCTGACACACCTGCTAGTTTGGCAATACCTAGCCTACAGGTTGATCTTGACGATATCAACTTTGGCAACGTGCGTAGCATCGGCATGCACACATTGCTTGAAGATGTGCTAATTAAAAACGCCAACCGCACGCTGATCGCTGGCATTGACAAACTTCGGCATAATCCGAATCTTCCAGAAGCAAAATCGCAACGAGATGCCATTAACGATGAATTGGAAAAGATTCACGAGAGAATCTACTTAACATCAGCCAAATTATTGGATGATGGTAAGTATGTAGGGCTTATAGGTGGGGACCATTCTTGTCCATTTGGTTTAATTAAAGCTCTAAGTGAACGCCAGTCTTTTGGCATCTTGCATATTGATGCCCACTTTGATTTGCGAGATGCCTTCCAAGGGTACCGGCACAGATCGGAAG
>CALBMD010000503.1 GCA_937896265.1 uncultured Pseudomonadota bacterium | reverse complement strand
CCATTCTAAAGTCCCTCAAGTGAGAAAGTATAACGGATCAGAAATGAAAAATGAAGAATATAGCAAGGCACGTGTGCTACTCGTTAAGTTTTTTTATCAGTGTTACATTTTAAATGTCGGAAACTATCCAGAAAAAGCGTTTTCTGAATTTCTCAGCCACTTTGAGTTTGAAGACCGCCTTTCTCCTGAAGCTTACAAATGGGCTAAAGAAATCGCTGAAAAGATTTTTGATCATTTTGATTCGCTTGACCAACTTATCGAAGGATCTTCAGACAAATGGTCTTTAGCACGTATAAATACTATCGACCGTATTATCTTACGCTTATGTGGTTTTGAACTGTTAACCAAAATCACCCCGGCTAAGGTAGCTTTAAATGAAGCTGTGGAGCTTGCCAAAATTTTCGGCACGGCAGACTCATCCCGTTTTGTCAATGGCGTCATGGATGCTATTGCTAAGAAAATTAAAGCTGATTCTAGCAATTAGTCGGCTTGTAAATAAAATTCAAGAATGTGAAATCGTATTTCAGCATGGCTAGGGGCTATTTTGCAGCACACTGCCTGTGAAACTCTGAGAAAATAGCCCCCAGCAATAATCCGCCAAGACAGGCAGGGTGCTAAACTGAGGAAGAACCTTCACCTTTGACTCAAAGAACGTCTTTGGCGCCTTTACGCCAAAAGACTAACTAGCCGGCGAGAAAAAGTTACATTAGCAAGAATTTGCTAAACAAGCTATCATAGGAAGATGCATGAGGAGATAGAGACAATGCCTATTAACCAGCTAAATCCTCTAACTTCAAAAACAAGCGCCTTGGAACCTTCATTGGTACAAAATGCGTTGGCCAGCGCTTCACTTTTAGACCCAAAAGTCCAAATTCCCAATAGAACCATTAAGATTCAGCTTGCTGCGCAAGGCATGGAAGAGGATTGCCGATTTTGGGTTGGTTTATCCAAACCAGGGTCACTTGCTGTAAATCCTTTATTAAAATCCAATACTCTCGAAGATTTCTTTACTAAAGCAGCAGGTTCTGGCCACTTGCAAAATGGTCCTGTCCTAATAAGCAACACAGATAATGGCTTTGCTGAGTATTATTACTTGCTTGAGCCACCAAAAAAAGATGATATCAATGACTTTGTTCTAACAATCACGAAAACAATCTATTCTGTTGCTGCCAACAAAGTTGGCTTTTATTTTGCCCCAGAAATTTTATCAAAGGACCTCTTTGATCAAATCCTACCTCTAACACTAAAGCATGTTATTTTAGGATCCAGCTGCAGCTCCTTTTACCTAATGCTAGGTAGACATGGACTAGACTGTCTTCTAAATATTAGCCTATCCCTGAAAAAAGACTTGCTTGCTCATAAAATTAATTTGACGGTGCTTCATTAATTTTAGGCAAATCTAAATCAGGAAAAACAAAGTAACTGACAACAACTTTCTCACTTAAAAAATTAAGAGCTACTTCACGGATATCAAGCACTATTTTTTTGCCGACAAGATTAAAAAGCCCAGGAGGAAAAATAGTTGGCGAGAGATCTTCATTATTCTCACCAATGAGATAAAAGACGCCAGCGTTTTCCCTTAGCCACCCTACTTTACTTGCTCGCCCATTTGGAAATGCTAGGATATTAATCTTTGCAACTCTAAGACACTGCTCTTCTTTTGCATCTTTAGCGATAGTCCCTTCACAAGAAATCTTAAAGTGTAGAAATTGATTAAGATCTTTTAGAGCGCTGGCATCACATAGCATTATTTGATCTTTTTTATCCTCGACAAGAACAAATCGCCCATGATTTGTTTCTAAGAGGCCAACATAAACGAAAGCAAAAACCTCTCTAGGGAAGGAAAAAAGCAAGAAGAAGATGAAGATCAACACTTAGGTTCTTTTCTCCGTGTTTAGTTGATAGATTTTTCTTTGCTGGTTATAACGGCTAATTTGCTTATTAACCATAGCAAGAATAATTTTAGTAAGCTCAACATATTTTTTATCAGAAATATAAAGCCAGCAAATAGCTGCTTCATCTCCACCCATAAAGACTCTCTTAACTTTTGCTGATAGCTTGATAAAATCAGATGAATATCCTGACAAAACTTGATTAATCGGAAACTCTATTTGGATTTGGTCATTAACTTTGAATACTTGACCGCCACGATTTTCAAGAACTGCACCATGCAAGCTCATGTTAACTAATTTACCTTGGTAGCTTTGGTTTTGTGTTAGATGAAAAAACTTTACAGGGATCTCAGCAATAAATCGGCGCGATTTTCTCATTGTTGGTTGCATCACAGCCATCCTCATTGTGGCATAGATTTGCGATAGTGGTGCATTTTCATATTCTAGGTAGTTATCACCTTCTTGATAGACAAGCAGCTCTTTATTATATTGAGCGATAAGATCTTGAGCTTTCTTTGTTAAAAACAATACCCCGACAGCCTGTTGATTTTTTTTTGATTTGAGAGATTTAATGACCTCTAATGTTTGATCTCCTGCGAATTGATCATCTATAATAACGGTAACAAGTTGGCGAGAAAAAAGTCGTTTTAACTCTTTTTCAGATTTTGGCGTAATAACTGAATAATTCTTAAAGTTTTGCTTCAACCAAATCTCTAAACTGGTTGCTAGATCCTTATCAAAATTTCTTCCAAGGACCAATAGGATGAAATTTCGACGCTTCTTCTTTGGCGCTTGCAGATATTCCACGACACCAAGTTTTTTATCGTCTTCAATTTCTACCTCGGATTTTGTTGCCACATTTTCCTCGTTATAGATTTGTGTTTTTATCACTTATTCTGGATAATCTTCCTTTATAACGGCTTTCTTGTGCAAATTTCCGCCATTTCTTTCTTGCTATTTCTAAGTTATTTGAACTAGCGTCAAGACGATAGATAGAATCTGCAACAAAACCTGCATAGAAAAGAACTTCTAATTTTTCATTGTCTAAGACAAAAGATTTTTCCAAGACTTCATCAAACAAAATTGCCGCCTGATGATACGAGTCTAGCGCCAAAGAAGGCTTTTTTAGCTCTATTTTTTGAGCTACTACTAGTTCA
>CALBMD010000502.1 GCA_937896265.1 uncultured Pseudomonadota bacterium | reverse complement strand
CTACACAGGCGAAGACACTCTTTCCCTACACGACGCTCTTCCGATCTATCTTGAAGAGGAAGACCCAGCAAAAAATATCCGCATCCCTGCTTTCGGCAAAACTGGGACAACCAATGACTACACAACAAGTTACTTTGCTGGCTATATGCCATTTCCAACAGAAGTAGGAAAACCTCTAGACGTAAAAAACTCCCACGTGATTTCTTGCTACATTGGCTATGACCTAAACAAGATCATGCGCCGAGGACGCCAAAGAATGTACGGTAGCGAGGGTGCTCTTCCTTTGTGGACCGATTATGCAAAAAAGATCATTGAAGTAACTAAATACCGAGACTTTATTGACCCTCTTGATTTAAAAGTGATGGCGCATAAAGAGTGGCCATTAGCTACTAGCGAACAGACGCGTACCCAGCTTGTTGATCTCCCAAGAGGTTTAGTTATCAGATCAGGATCAAGTGCCGATGCAGAAACTTGGCAGACAACAAAATTGTCACGAACAGGAGAAGACTACCAAGACCTCTATGCTCCTGGTGCTAAAGTTCAATCTCTAGTAGCTGTCCCAGCTGATCCCAAAAGCCCCCATTGGCAACCGTTGCGGCTTTTTGCTCCCTATGATCTACCAAAAGCTAGTGATGAAGGTTTATCAAAAGAAGAGGAAGCAGGTGCTGAACAAGGTTTAGAAGAAGAAATAGACTCTGCTGATTAGAAAATGACTCCTTAAGAGTCTTATTGAAGATCAGTATCTGCTGTGCCCAACCAAAACTTCCATCCCTGCCAGCCTTTAACCTTGTAGATGCCATCTGGATGAGCAGGTACATTATCTGGCTTATTTGGCATATTCTGCAATTCCCCGCGCACATAGGAACGCCATTCTTTGCGTGTTTTTAGCTGTAATGATGAAGCAAAGTTACGCGCATCGACAAAGGAAAGATAACCCTTAGATGTTTGACTTTCAGAACTTGATGAGAAGCTCGCTTTTATTTTCAAATTGCCAGAACTGGCTAAGTCCATATTTTTTATCCTTAAAAAAAGAGTATGTCAAAAGAACCATGACTGACCGACGTTTTGTGTACCAAACATATCAAAACCCTGCAAGAACTTGCGGATTAATTGAATCAGCTCTAAAACCCTCACTGAGAATTTCCAAGGAAGAGCAAGAAAGGAAGCAGTCATCTTAAACAAGAGCTTTAAGGGTATTAGAGAAGCAACCGACTCTTATGGCCTGCTAGTATAGTTACTATACCAACCATTGGTCCAAGTAAGCTCAGATAGAAGCTTTTGCCCCTCTTGGGAAGGGTGAAAACAATCGATAGGAGAAATATCCGACAAACTAAAACGGGTCTGAGCTAGTGAGGAATCAATACGCACATAGCTTTGGTTAGCAGCAGCTAGGTCGCTTAAAATCTGGTTTAACCCGCCAAGCCTGACCTTAAACGCATCTCTCTCAGCAGGTGTCTTCCTTGCGCTTAAAAGAGGCTTACAAAGGCCGGTGAGCCACCAAACCTGACGACAAGAGCGTTCATTCTTACTAACCTCGTACAAATGATATAAATCGGGAATTGGCACTAGGAGAATCTTTACTTGGTCATTAGCGCCTTTCAACGTTTGGATAGCTTCCTCAACATTTTTAGTAAACCGAGAGAAAAGCTCTTCATCAGTCTCTCCATAATCATGGCAAAGATCGTTACCACCTATTAGAAGCGTGGCATAATCTGGCTTATACGCTGTTACTTGAGAAACTTGACGTTGCAAATCATCAGAAGTAGCACCACTTTTAGCATAGTTATAGACATCAACTTTGCCGCCCATGAGAGCATCTAGCCGGGTAAAATGGCTATTTATAACAGAGCTGCCTCCTGTTGCCCAACTTTCTTCTATATTTTCTCCATAGCCAGTGGCATTAAATGCGGTGGAGATAGAGTCCCCAAGCGACGCCATGGTGAAACCAAAACTTGGGGAAGATAGTGTCAAGATGGTCGCCACCGACAGGAAGCGGCTAACCGGCGTCATCGATACCATTCTAGATCTCCAGCTGTTATTTTGTACTTTATTTATTAAGTACGATAACCTGGAGGAGAACTATCGTTCAAGAGTTTTATTACGAATTCTATCAAGACCCTCTGTTATCGAAACAATAGGTTGATAGTTCAAATCTTGGCGGACACGCTTTTGACTAAAGTAGTGAGAATGAACCAACTGAAGAGCAACAAAACGAGTAATTTTTGGTTCTTTTCCACTAAAGAAAGGTAGTTTGTAGAGGATTTCTGAAATTTGCCCAAGAACATATGCCAAAGCAAAAGGAATGATTGTTTTTTTTGGCTTAAAACCTAGAGCTTGTGCTAAGGCGCCAATAAAATCCCATAGATTTACTGGATTTTGATCACCGATAAAATATATTTTGGCGCCAGGGCCACTAGCTATAGCTTTTTTTAGGGCAAGGGCATGAGCATAAGCTGCATTATCAACATGCACTACATCAACCTTATTACGGCCCTCACCTACTTGTACAAGCCTCCCGCCTTTTACTCTTTCTTTTAGCCTTGGCAAAAAATGCGGGTCGTCTTCACCCCAAATCAGATGAGGTCTAAGTATAATAAGCGCTAAAGAATACTCTTTTTGCGCCTTAAGGACCAACAGCTCAGCAATTTTTTGCTGCGTTGGTAATAGTTCAAATCTCTATATGAATGAGTAAGTTCTTCATCTCCTCCTTCAATCGAGCTACCATTAAAAACAACGCTTGGTGAACTTGTATAAATCAGATTTTTAATCCCAAGGTCCCTGATCACCTTAATGCAATTTTGAGTGCCACCAACATTAATACGTTCATAATCTTCCCAAGAGCCCCAAACACCAGCTTTTGCAGCAGTATGAACTACTGCAACACAACCATCTGCTGCCTTCTTCAATGCCTCATAGTCGCAGATATCGCCTTGAAAATGTTTAGTTCCAAGTTTTTCTAAAGAAGGATATACCCCTCGTGAAAAACTGCGAACGTTATAGCCAGCCTTAGCCAGGGCTTTGCACACAGCTAAACCGAGAAAACCCCCTC
>CALBMD010000501.1 GCA_937896265.1 uncultured Pseudomonadota bacterium | reverse complement strand
GGCTTTATTTGTTTATACATCGCAGCAGTTTTAACTTTATGGTCCATGTGTATTTTCTTCTTTGCAGTAGGGCTATTCTTTGGCAGTAAGTCGATTGGCTTTGCTATCGCTGTCGAAAGTTTGCCTCGTCGTGTTAGCGGCTTGGCTACTGGTGTCGTTAATGCCTTTATTATGATGAACGGAGTCTTCAGCCTGCCGATGGTCGGTTGGCTTCTTGATTATGGCAAAACCCATTTTTTCCCACCCACAGAGCAATATACCTATACTTTGCCCAATTTTGTCTTCGCTTTAACAATCGTGCCGATTGGTGTTTTTATTTCAATTTTTCTCGCATTTTTCACGCGAGAGACTTTCCCCAAAACAGACGATTGAATACAAATCAGAGAAGTATTTCTTGGCCTGATATCTCACTAAGGAGCGGCTTTAGCGCGAAAGACTAATTATCACTACCTTAAGAAGGCGAGAGCGAAATAGCTTTCTATGAATTCATTGATTATCTGTTTTTTGATCCAGCAATTCAGGGGGTTTTTCTTTTTTTCTTGCAGATGGCTGGGCATTTTTCCCCGGTACTTCCTGGGCCTGAGTAGCATGGCCCACCTGGACCATCATAAGCATCTCCTCCCGGGCCTGCATAGCATGGCCCACCCGGACCGTCGTAAGCAGGTCCACCTGGACCTGCATAGTAAGGTCCACTCGGGCCTGCATAAGCGGGGCCACCTGGACCTGAATACTTTTTACCCCCAGGTCCAGCATAGCAAGGGCCCCCTGGGCCTGCATAAGCGGGGCCACCTGGACCTGAGTAGGCCGGCCCGCCTGGCTTATCGTAACATGGGCCGCCTGGACCAGAATACCCAATACAATCACATATATCATTGGCTATTGCTTGACTTCCAAAAACGATAAACACTGCAGCGAAAAAAACTTTCATCATTGCACACTCTATGCAGTTTATTGAATTGAAACAAAATTAAGCTGGGTAAACTGAGCGCAAACAACCACCAGAGCTGCGAAGAAGCACGTCTCTCTAGCCATAAAGCCGAATGAACAAGTTCTATAACCGCTTGATTATCCCAAAAATTCCCAGGGCTACCGCATCTAAATTCTAGCAACAGCAGGATGAGGGTTTGGGAGAAAACTGCGTAGCGCGCAGCTGGTTTCTCCCAAGAAAGCTTTTTTTGGAAACCAGCCGCGTGGTTTTTCCAGGCCTTGCGTTGCTTTCTAGTCGTCAAGGCAATTTAGATGCGGTAGCCCTGTAAAAATTCCACATTTATTTGCTTTTTAAAACTTGATCTGTTAGTATTACACAAATTTTCCAACATAGATACAGGCTAGTTTATGAGAATAAGTCATTTGGTTTTTGCCTTTACGCTTTTAGCTTCTGGATTGAATGCCTTTGGCTCAAAAACTAATGAAGAGGAAATAAAGAAAGAAAACTTTTTCAACCTGCCACCAGAGTTACAAGAAAAGGTCCTGAAATATATTCCAAAGGAAGCATTGATCTTCGCTTTCTTAAGAAGCCCACAATTCATCGATCTCGAGGGAAACAAGTTACTTCAGAGTTATATACAAGCCTTACCTCGGCTAAGTCTAAACATCTTATCAGTGCTCGGCAATTTGCCTTTGATCACTAAGGATGAAATAGCCAATTTATCACCTCTTAAGGACAGGGCTAGGGAAGTTTTCTTTTCCTATTCAAAGAACGATAAATTTCGTGACAAGCACCCAGAGTACTACTGGGTACAAAAGCCATCGGGTGTTCCAAAATTTCATGATGAGCATAATAAAGATGGCTGGCGATGCTATGATCTAACAAGCATCGCTAATGCCCTAGAAAGAATAATAGAGGCAGGTAATCTGAATGCAGATGCCAAGATAAAAGCTATGAATGAGTTAATGCCTGCGGATTTGACCAACTTGAAGATTAAGGATGTACACCCAATAATCCCAGCCCTTATAGACTTTATAGTCTGGTCTCACCGCCTGAACAAAGTCCGCAGTCAAGTCGTGTCTCAAGTCATGAATCAAGTCAAAGCTCAAGTGTGTCATCGATTTTTTTATAGTCAACTTGGAGTTCAAGTCTGGGATCGAGTTGAGGATCAAGTTTGGCGTCAAGTTGATCGTCAATTTTGGGGTGAAGTTGGACCTCAAGTTGGGCATCAATTTTGGGCTGAAGTTGGGGCTGAAGTTTATGTCCAAGCGAATGACATAGCTTGGCTCCAAATGTATGAAGTGCATCAAATCAGTGAACAAATCAGGAATCAAATCGGGGAGCAAGCATGGGTTACCGCAAGCGGACTTAGCTTGACCAAGGCATCAGATTTCAGCGAAGAAAACATAGCAACTAAGCTGCTTCCAGCTCTGCGGCCAATCATTCACTATGCCTACTTGATCAATCAGCTCTTGATCAATCAGCTAAAGCATTTCAGAATACCCGCAGACAACAGCATAAACACGGACTTTCCTCCCGACAAGGTTACGGCACTACAGGCATTCATTCAAGGTCGACTAAATCAACTGCCTGATGATGATACTAACTTTCCCATTCGGCGAGAGCTGAAAAAGATGCTGAGCCATTTCCACGACTAAAGCCTAAGGCACCGTCTGAAATTAGATCGGTATAGACTGAGGGTTTAGAATATGCCTGGCAGTGGGATATAAATCTCAGAATTCTTCGAGGCGCCAAACTTGATAAGAAACAAAGGCACCAACTACAAAATTAGCAGCCCAGCCAGCTAGAAAAGGGTGTATTGTACCCGCCATACCCAAGGCCCGCGAAGCACTAAGCACAAACCAATAACTCATACCCAAAGCCATAGCCATCAGCACACTGCGTACTGTTTCAGTAGTGCGCTCAAAACGAAAACCAAACTTCAGTCCGAGGAAACTAATAACAAAGGCAGCCAGTGGATAGGCCCATTTCACGTGCCAAGCCACTCGTAAAGCGATCACATCTTTGCCA
>CALBMD010000500.1 GCA_937896265.1 uncultured Pseudomonadota bacterium | reverse complement strand
CTTTAGTTTCTTAATTCTTAAAATTTGGGAAGAAAAAGAAGAAGGGGGCACTCTACCCTTTCCAGGTAAAGATAACTTTGAAAATTTCTATGTGACTGGTGAATTAAAGAACTTAATAAAAAAAGGACAAGACAGTATATCAAAACCAGTTGACGCCTTAGAATTTGAGGCGAAGCTAGAGAAGAAAAGTTTAAAACAGTATAAAATATTATGAGTAAGAAAATAGCAAAAGAAACACCTAAAGAAGTGGAAGAAACCGAAACAGATTCACAACTGGCAAAAAGTAACCAAGAGCCAAAAGTTGAGCTAACAGAAGCAGATAAAATCAATTTCTTTAAATCCTTTTTAGCTGATGAGCCTTTCGTTGATACTTTATCTTCCTTAGGCGGAGCATTAAAACTAAAATTCCGCTCATTAACATCGGTTGAAAATATGGATATATACTCGGAGCTAAAGATTGCGCAGAATGCCGGAGAACTCACCAGCGACGCAAACTACATTACCCAACTTACTTGCTCCCGTCTAGGGTTATCATTAATAAGCATTAATGACATACCATTTCTGCCCGATGTAACAATTGCCGCTTTTCCTCTAAAAGGAGACGAAGATAGCTATGTTGTCAAGAAAACTCAAGCAGTTAAAGCTTGGTCAGTACATAAACTAACCACGATTGCGGAATCTTTTAAACTCTTTGAGTCAAAACTAATGGCTCTTATTAAAGAGGTCCAAACTGAAAATTTTTGGCCAGCCGACAAGTAACACTTTTGGCGAAAGCCTTTTTTGCTGGTCGGCTTAATTTCAAATATACTAATGTCTTTTCTCGAACTAGAGAACAGTTTGTTCTGGATTATATAGAGCAGGAAACAATCTGTGATATTTTATCTAAAAGATTATTGGCAGAGACTGCGTTAATTAGCATTGGCCCAGCCACAGCTAAAGACATGTACAACTCGGTTAATAAAAATATTATTGACCCGTATATACGTTTAAGATTGCCTTATTTGGTAAATAAAGATAATATATCTACAGGTAATGCTCCTTTGACTGATACAGAAAAAGAGTATTGGAAACAAGTACTAAAAGAACATAAAGAGCAATTTAAGAAAGAAGGAAAAATATAATGTACCCAGGCGGAATTCCTAGATATGGTGATTTATCGAGAATGTCGTACTCCCCCAATATGCCGGGGATTTCGACTGGGAACATGATGATAGACATGGTGATATCCAGCATGATGGGAAACCGCAATTTCTCAGCAATGCCAGGACAAGGCCAGGGCGTATTTGACGCTTATCTTTCGCAACAACGCTCTCGTCAGTTCATACAGGCTCAGCAACACGGGTTTGGTTCTGTTCTACCTTTTCAAAAACTTGGAGGTTTCGGCACTGGCGGAGTCGCCCAAGGTATGTCAATGCTTCTCGGCTCACCTGACGGGATTATGAACTCTGCGTTTGCCAGAGCAATAAATGGTGGTAATCCAATTAAACAAATGATGGGTTTGACTGCTGGAATGACTGGGCAAACCATGAACATGGCTTATGGTAACCCAGCCAATGCAACATTTAATCAAGTCAAGGCTGCTTTTGATGGACAGAATAACGCGATGTTTTCGCATAAGATCTTTGAACAAAAAGATTTTGATGCCGGGTATGCTAACACCGGTAAAAGACTGGCAAAAAGTTTAATGTCCAGTACTGCAGGTGCTGGGTTATTCGGAGATGCAATCAATAAAGATAGTCAGGGTGAGTATACAGTAGACTTTGAAAAAATTAAAAAGAACTCAACAAAATATTTTAAGCTTGCAAGGGAGTCCGGGAATCAAGCAGTGATCGACTCATACAACGAAGTATTTGATACTACTGAGGGTGTTGAAAAACTACGTAAACAGATCGGCACAAAGGTCAAAGATAAAGTTAATTTCTCCGTTACTAGAGGTTTTGAGAGTCATGATATTAACTCGGCTCTTCTAATGGGTAAAGAATTAGGTATGGTGTTCAGTAAGAACCGTTTTGCAAAAAATTATGAACCAAATGAAAAAGACATCCGCGAGACAGAAGAGTCTGCCACCAAAAACGCGGTAGTGGTTATGGACGCAATGAAGGATCTCACAGGTACATCTTCAGCTACAGGACTAATGTCAGAGATTAATAATTTTATGGGTCGCGGTCAACTGAGTCTAACAAATTCAGAGCAGACCAAAGATATCGAGAAACTACTAAGACAATTTAAGGGAGCAGCTAGAGCCGCAGGCATTAGTATTGAGTCAGTTATGGGTATACACGCCGCCACACAAGAGCTGGCAGATAGATTCCCTCAGTTACGCTATCGAAGCGGCACAGCCCTAGCAAATTCAAACATATCAGCAATACAGTCCACATCAGCAATGACCTCTCAGTTAGGACCGGACTGGGCTCGACATAATGGAGGACAAGCAAAAATATTAGAGAATATTTCTGCTTCAAATGTGATGGCAACAGACGAGATATTTATCAAAGAAACCGCAGGTATGGCTGCCATGATCAACCAATCTTCTTTAAGTGACACAGATAAATCTGCTTTATTAGATGATTTAAAAAGCACTTTAGGTAGTGGCGATTTGGTCGACCCTGGGGTAGCAATGGCAATGAAGAGTCGAATTGCAACAAAACTAGGAACCTCTACCGCTGCAGTCATGGAAACAGGTAGAAGTTTGGCCGCACAACGGTCAGGTTTTTCTTTTTTTGCAGAAGAAGAGCTTCAAGGCCGAGGATGGAATATTCCAGGCGCTATGAATGCGTTGACAGTCAAAGATATGCATATGCTCGCCGCTACCGACAAACTCGATTTATCAGGGTTTGATGCAGATTTATTAACAGGTATGAGATGGGATGACGCAGCAGTAAAACACGGGTTAACACAACGCCGAAGATTCGATAGTATCAATAACGATGAAGCTTATCAGCTTCGTTATACTGAGGGTGTGTTAATGAATAATCCAAATTCTAAATATGCAAGAGAAAGGGCTTCTTTAGCTGCTTCAGGCAACGCATATGCAAAAGATGCAGCTATGTTTGCTGAGCGTGGCGGCATGTTGAAAGCCGGTCTTTCACCTGTAATTATGCAGCAGATTCTTGGTGGGGATATTGACGCTGGGTTAACCCAATTAAAGGAAGCCTTCACAAATACAGACCAAAAGGTTCGCGCCGACAATATACTTCGCGCCACAAGAAACGTAGCCGATGAAGGCACAACGATGTCGATCAAGGAAGCAATGTTGGAGCGCGCTGGCGGTCTTAATGTAGGCAGCACAGAAGAGTTAAGAAAAAATCTAAAAACGCAGGGTGTATCCGATGCTGATATTGAGTTAAGAATCAAACAGCATGACCGACTGAAAAGTAATGACGAATGGGAGAACTTAGATGCCGTAGGTGGATTGAGTATGAACGATATCATCAATTCTTCAAAATCAGACGAAGCATGGAATCGCAGTCGAGCCGCAGCCATGAACTTTGATAAATCAAAAGTAAATAGAGCAGCTGCGTTCTTAAACGAATCCGGCTTATCTGAACATGCCCGAGGAATGGGTAGTCAGAGCTGGAATCAAGCAAAGCAAGGTATGGCTATTGGTTCAGGGGTAAGTGAAGCTGCACGCATGGGAGCAGCCGAAGACCTCCAGAAAATAAACACATCAGTTGACGTTAACTTTGAAGAGCAGATGTCACGCCTCCAAAGTTCGGACCCAAGCATGTACGCAGAATACCATAATGCTGTTACGGCGTTAGGTCCTGATTTACTCAAAACTGACGCCACCGGTTCATACGACGGAGCAGAGATTCTAAAAAGGGCGTATGCTCCAGAAGACCCAAAAAACCCAGATACTCCGGCTCAAAAGGCCGCAAAAGAGAAGCTGCAAAAAAATGCCGTAATTTCGTCCGCACGTACAAACATCGATGATCTCACTAAAACCGCGAATGAAGCCGGTGCATCGGCCGAAAAAATGATGGTTGACGAGTTCGGTAAACTTTCAAAACAAATAGGGGATAGCTCAGGCTCAATAGCTTCGGCGATCAGTCAACTAGTTAATATGTTAGGCAACTTCACAACAGTAAAAGGCTAATATGGCAGCATTATTTCACAAATTTAGCAGCGACCAAATATTTAAAAATAGTGTCGGTAACGGCACATTAGCTATTTGTTCTGCTTTAGACCAATTCAATTCTGACCCAAGTAATGTATCTATTATTACTGACGTATCTGTACGTGCAACGGATACAATTCAATTCTTTCAATCTTTTGATGACTTGATTCATTATTATTATTTTGGTAAGGGGCTAGGAAATATCTCATTTAATATGATGTTATTCCAGAGCTGCGGTGGAGCCGATGCACCCGGAGTACCAAAACTTCTTGCTGCCTTAGGTCAGATGCGTGGCCAGGAGACTCAAGTATCCGTAGGCAATATTGTGTTTGTGGGCGTGCTCACGGATTTTACTTTATCTATACAATCTGAACCAGAGACTCACTACATTGTGAATATTAACCTCGGTATGATTGATCACCAGCTCTCATCTCCTCCACCAGCCGATACATCATGCTAAACCATTTTAGAACTTTATTACTAAACCTCGATTATTCTGGAAACGAAGAGGAGCACATACCATCAAAATTTATACCTATTGTGCTTCCTAAAAAATTAGGTAATATTCATGCTGCTCTTTTTCCAGAAGCCTCCTCTAGATTTCATAGGACGATATTAGCTCATAACTATCTTAATATAATAGATGCCTCCGGGTTTTCAGATGAAGTTAAAGCATACGATCCAAGAATATCCTACGATCTAACAAACAGCGATTTCTTCAAAGTAAACATTGTATCAAACCCGAAAGTTAGTAATTTACAATTTCCGATTATGATATACGGACAACTCACCCATAGCTTAGCCAGAGACTACTTTCATGATGTTTTCTTGATAAGACAAAAAGCATATTCATTGAATATCTCTGTATACTCTAGAAATAAATCAAAATACTTGTTAGGGGTATCGGAGTATAATCTAGAAGACGACGCACTAATTCCTCTGTCTTTTGCATCGGGTTCGTCCAATCTTTGTTTTGTCGGGACCACAGGGCTAAGATTTAATATTGGTGGCTCTGCTGTATCGTTCCAAGAAACTAGCAATAAAACTTGGGAATTCTCAGCGGAAGCTCCAATTGAAGTTAACATACTAGATATTTATAATCAGGTTGCCGGATTAGTTCCTTTTAAAACATTAAAATCATTTAAGGTCGATTTAGCAGAATATGAATATATCTGGGACAATCAAAAAAATTTATTGTATAAGTTAAGTGCATTTCTGCTGGCTTATGTTAAAGTATTAGATTCCTTATGTCTGACGTAACCGTAACTGTAACAGGCCTCCCGTTTGATCAAAAAGCTGTCAGTGGTGTAGCTTTTGATTTTTCGTATAATACTATCCCAGTAGCTTCTCTGCAGCTAGTATCTCCTTACATAGAAAAAAATCATCGAGATTTTTTATGTGACCCAGATAGTTTTAAAAAGAAAACTCGAGATAGCTTTGTAAAAATTTCAGTAAAATCAAAAACTGGGTGCTTAAATTTTGAAGGTGTTTTCGATGGTTTATCTTTCTCTCAATCTCCAGGGGCGTTCAGTTATTCCGCCATCATCAAAAGCAAGTTTCAATCGTTATTGGAGATATATCCAAAACTAATTGGATTAGATCCATCTTCGTTGGTGATCTTTAAAAGGGACAACCAGTTCATGCAGGTCCATGCAGGAAACGCAGAAAATCCTTTTCAAAGTTTAAAAGTTGGAGGGTTAACGGTTCCGGTAGCAGGTAAGTCATTATTGGAGCTATATATAGCTGTACTCAAACATGTTCTTACCTCTCAACAAAATCTAGTTAGTAATACAACTCAAGAGTTTGCTAAAATACTTAAA
>CALBMD010000499.1 GCA_937896265.1 uncultured Pseudomonadota bacterium | reverse complement strand
CGCTGAGAAAACCTTTTCGACGGTTTTTGAGCAAGTTGCAGGCAACTCTATCGTCAGTCAAAAAGACCAAGAAGGGCTTTTTAATGCTGTCTGCCATGCCATAGAAGCTGGAATTGATTTTACCAAAGCTTTAACGACAACAGAGGTTGACCCGGTTCTGCTCAATGCATTGCGTCTAGCTGGTGATTTTTTTGTTGCATTAAACCAGTTTGATCAGGCTGTTGCAGCTTTTGGTACTGCTTGGCAGCTCGGTGATCGGCGTCTATGTCTTTTAACTGGCTATGGTAAAGCCACCTATCTGGCTGGCGATACTCTTAAAGGCCGACAAATCTTGGCACAAGCTGATTTTCTTACACCAGGTAATATCGAACGCCTTTGTCTTTTAGGTGAAATTGATCTTTGCTTAAAAAACCCTGAACGAGCCAGAGAAAAATTCTTGGCAGCGCTCAATGTTGATAAGCACTACAAGAGAGCCCAAGCCGGCCTTAATGTTGCTGAAACTTTAATGGAAGAAAGAGATAAAGATAGTATACCGATGGACAGCACTCGCTTTGCTTCTTATCTAAATATGGTTGGCATTACTCTAGCTCATAAAGGACAATCCGATAAGGCTGTGAAATATTATAACTCTGCTATGGTCTTTATCCGCAGCGAGACAGATCTAGTAAAGCTTTGGTTTAATGTCGGGCTCTGCTACCTTAGAGCTCAGCTACCAGCTAAAGCAGAGCATGCCTTCAAAAAAGCTTATACTCTATCTGGTGGCACATTTAAGTTAGCTGCCAAGTATTTAAGTAACAAAAATACCAAACAAATGGCCAATAAGATTCGCTTTGAAGAGATATAATCTGGCCATTCAAGAGACATGCAAAAAACGCAATAACACGCTAATTAATCATAATTACAGCTAAATTTTCTTTTCTTTAGAAGGTAGCATTGGTATGTTGTGCCGCCTTTTAATTGCTCCACTATTATGGAAAGCTCATAAATGAATACGATTATCAACACTGTTCCTCTAAAATTTTTAATCTTAGGCCTTTTTGTTTTAGGACACCCCCTCAACACCTCAGCAAGCGACACATCTCCGACTAGAGCTCATACTTCATCAAAGGAAGATGCCTCTAAACAAGTCCTTCAAACACCAACATCATCGCTCAGTAATATTAATCGACATAATGAAGGTCCTACGCTTTCTGAACTCGCTGAACTTGACAAGCGTAACCTTTTTAAAATTGCTGCATTTTCAACTCTATTTCTTTTCCTCATGGAAAGTACAGCTCTTCACCAAGCTATCAAACCATTAGCAGGGTATACTGATTATCCAGATGATAACCAGACAACACTAGATCCCACTCTACTAAGAGAATCCTCTGTAGCTTTAGCCAGCTATTTAACTCCTGCTTTATACAGCTTTGCTGGCAACTTTCTAATCGCTAAGAATATTCCTGGTTATGATAGTTCTTTAGAAGAAAACGTTAAAGAGGTAGATCGAAAATTCACCGAAAGGCAATTTGGTCAATGTTTTAAGATGATCGCTGCTTTATCTGCTCTCAGCGTAGCTAGCATCACCAGCTCTCCATTGAATAACGCTTATTTAGCTTTCAATGTTGCTTGGTTTGCAGCTACAGTTCTTGAACTTATCTTTATAGAAGGCGTAATTGTTGGACATGCAAGAGGGAAATGGAAAAAAGCAACTAACTTATTTAAAGCGCAGGGCCCTCAAGGCATTAGCTATAGACAAGTACTACCAATAGCAGAGTTTATATTAGCAAATTCTTTTTACTGGACATGTTTGGCTTTATCACTAAATCAAAACCAATCCAAAGATCCTGTCAACATTTCCATCTTTCAGTCTATTCCATCAATTTTCTTAGCAACTGGTGTGTTTCTAAATTGGCATACTTATAGAAAATTTGCTTCTTTAATCTCAGATTGCTCTTTAAAACAAACTGGCTCATCAATTTTGCTTGTTAATCGTTTAAGCACTGTAGCAAGCAACACAGCTAGCGTGATCTGGCTTAATCTTCTTGCTATCCCAGAACGTTCTGTCGAAGATAATATTTTAGCTTATGGAGCTATTGCTTTAAATATTGCGACATGGCTTCATGCTTATTTTCAATCCTTACCTTGGCATATCCGTGGCCACCTCAATCCACCATCTAGAACTAATAGCTTTATAGAACAGCTGCCATTTCGCTTGTCCTCTAAAAATGGTGCTGAGCTAGACCGAGAGTAAGGAAAGTTTAGCGAAGCACATTTTTTATCGCAAGCTATCGGCGTCTCAAAACCTAGATTTCAGTGCTCTCAACGAACACCGATTTGGATAGAAAACCGGCTATCACAAATTCTGGTTCAATTTCGAATTCTTCTAGCTTTGGCTTGCCTGCCAATAACCATCTTGTATACCATTTGGTCCACGCAGTATCCCCTTCGCTCTCATTCAGAAATACAAATGCATATCTGTCTTTAACACCAGTTGGAACCAGTATAGCGCTGCCATCAACTCTCAAATAGTCCAAACCGTCGCAGGTAAATCTTCCACTGATATCATCGAAAATAATTTGAGCATCGTCAATCTCCAAATAATAATCATTTAGAATACTGTCATAAAAGAATCTTGCCTCGACTTTGTTGCCCATTCCAGGATTAACAAATTGATTGAAGTCACTGCCTCCGACAGACATCCAACTGTCGTGAGTGATGACCTGACTACTCAGCCGATTTCGGATCAATCTAGCAGTTTGAGCTTTCATGATGGGATCGGCATGATTGCCAGCAACTATGGTCCCTGTTGTTAATGCTAATAGCAGAGCGCAAATGCTACCCAATTTAGCCATCTTTTAACCTCATCATATAGTGATTAAGATAATTATTATTGATAGTTACCTTTTATGTAGATGTCAATATAGGTGGAAATCATGGTGAAATTTACTGTGTGATTTTAGTTAAAAAAGGTAGGTCAACTGGCGAAATAAAAGGATTATACATTATTAAACCCCAGCAATAAGCGCTCTTATCTGCTAAGATAGCACAAGTATTGGCGTATCCTGATATCAACGAAACTGCTGTTGAAATACTTAGGACAGGATCTCCAGCCTGTAAGTCAACCGAATTTGTACTATCCACAAGTGAATAATACATTTTTGGCTCGCCATTAGCAGCGCCACCATAGTTCTTTGCTCCCCAGCATTGAATTTGACCAGTTTGAAGGATGGCACAACTTGAAGAATAGCCTGCAACAACTTTAACAACAGGTTTAAGCAACCCTTGAACAGCCACAGGAGAAGAGCTATCTGTGGTGCTGTTATTACCTAATTGCCCCTCTGAATTAGTACCAAAACAAGCAACTGTTCCGTCTTCCATCACAGCGCATTGATGACCACCGCCCATACTAATATCAATAACTTGACTAAACCCTACATCAACGGGTGTCCCTGCTCCCATTCCCCAATTTTGGACTGTTCCATCTTCCATCAGAGCTGCAATGCTGCCAGATAAAATATGAACCGATAATTTTTTTGCCTTCAATGGATTGCTATTGCCATCAGTAAATGCCACGCTCAAAGGTCCGTTACTACTACCATTGTCTAGAGGACCCAAAATACCTGTTCCCGAGTTACCCCAACATTGGGCTGTTCCGTCTTCCAACAGAGCACAAAAAGTTCCAATGCCTGACCCAATTAAATCTACAGCAGCAGGACTCACTCCTGTTAATGCAACAGTCACAGGGGTGTAACTATAAGCTGCAACTACACTGGAATTCCCTAACTGTCCACTAGAATTATCGCCCCAACATTGAACTTGGCCATTTTCTAAAAGAGCACAATAACTACCCGGAGATTGAGCAACTTGTATTGCAGCATGAGCTAAAACGACTTCTATAAAAGAATCTGAATAGCTCATAACATTAGGATCTTGTCCTAATTCACCTGCAGAATTACGGCCTTTGCAATAGACTTTACCATCCGATACAAAGCAATTCCCATAGCCAAAATACCCTGAGGCAATTGCTTGTATGCCAGATTCTGCGGCAACTATAGGAATATGACTATTCTTTATAGACTGCAATGTCCCGTCACCAATGCACTGAATCTTTTGATCCTGTTTGAGATAACAGATTGATTCCTGATTACCTGGATACAGTGCTGTTGCGCCTGAAATACCCATATTAATTGGTACTGCTTTATCTTCGTTTTTTATATTCCCCCAGCAAAGCACCGCACCGCTTTGCTGAATCGAACAAATCTGCGAATCTAGACCCACAGCAATATCAACAGCATTTTGACTTGCCGCTGCCATACCAGCTGCTAGCTTAATTTCAATAGGTGTCGTACTGTTTACATTTAGAGTAGAATCTGGACCAAGTTGCAGATGATTATTGTAACCCCAACAAGAAACAGCTCCTCCAGTAAGAATAACGCACATGTTTTGATCACGTGCCGAAAGTTTCGCTACCCCTGATATTATAGGTGTTATTACAGATGGTGATGCATCTTTTCCCCAGCAGTATACATCTCCGGAGTCAGTCAGAGCACAAACTCTTGGGAGTGCAACTGATATAGATTTTGCCGCAGATAAACCGCTTACCTGGACTAGGGAACCAGTAGTAACATCTCCCCAGCACCAGACTGTTTTATCAGAGAGGATAGCACACGCATAATTGCTACCAACGCCAACAGCAGTAACTGCACTTAACCCTATATCTACCGGAATGAAGCTTTCGCTACCTCCAAAACCACTGCCAAGCAAGTGCTCGCTATTAGAACCAAGGCATTTTACAGTCTGATCATTTACTGTACCACCAGCTGGCTTTACCACCGCACAAGTAACCCCCGAATTATTGTTGCCACCGGCACTAAAATCGACAACTATTGGGTCAGCACCGCTGCCGCCAAAATCCACCCTAGTCCAACTCTGAATTTTATTTTCATCGCTTGGATCAATGCCAAGCTGTCCATTAGCATTTTCTCCCATGCACAAAAGATTGCTGTCTATGCCCAGCACACAAGCAAAATCTTCTTCAAGAGAGTGTTCCATTTTTGTAGCAAGAATAGGGGTAGCTACAAGACCAGCTGCTACCTTCAAATCCACAGTCAATGGCGCATAAGTAGTGTTCGTAGAGGAGGATGTTTCTTCTATTTTCACTTCAAAATGTACAGCTGGCCGATTAAGTGCATCTTCCTTATATTGAAAGATCAGCGGCACAGCAATGTTGAAGCTACTAGCTCCTTGAGGAACTGTTAACATGTAGTCTGTATCTACATAGTCCTTACCTGCAATAGCTGCTGCAAAGCCACTGATTGGCGTCACGCTTTGCGCTCTAATACGGAAAGCTTTCTCTGCAGCGAGGGCTGTGGGCAAAGTGATATGCGCTGCTGCTGTGCCATAGCGCTGAAATAGCTGATCTACAGGAGTCCCCGACAGGAGGTTCAAACCGGATCCTCCTCCAGAGCCTCCTCCGTTATTATTGTTACTACCACCAGTATTAGAAGAACCCATGCCGACACCTGTAGCACTGAATTTCACACAAACTGTGTCATCATCGACAAGGCATGCTTTTACACTATTAGCTGCAGAAGACCCGAGTGTTAATACCCCTTGAACAAGACCATTTTTATCGGTGATTGTTCTTTTGGTTTTTTCACCACTAAACGAACCATTGCCTGTTACTATTTTCCAGTCAATCTTAATATTAGGTGCTGACCCTCCTTCAATAAAAGCCTTCACAATAAAGGGCTTAGCTAAGGGTTTGTTAACTAACCCCTTTTGGTCGTCGTTCCCACCGCTTACCAGGGAAATTTTTGATTCCAATGGTGTATCTGTATTTACCTCAGAATTATCGGTTGTTGCAGAAGACCCCCCAACAAATTCATTGCTTTTCTTAGAACAAGAGGCGATAGCAAGCACAAGTACTATTAGCCCTGCTTTAA
>CALBMD010000498.1 GCA_937896265.1 uncultured Pseudomonadota bacterium | reverse complement strand
TGGGGAGCGCGCAGCTCCCCAGAACACCGTCTTATGCCAGGCTGCTATTACAAACATTTGGCGGTAGTGCCAGGCTGCTACAAACTAGCTAGCTCTTCATTCATGCTAGCTCTTGAGGCAATAAATAAAAGACTCACAGCTTAGTTAAATAAGTAGCATCGCGCCTTAATTGCACTAAAGCTTTTGGGTCGGCGCTATCATAATAGCCACGAACTTCACCTTCTTTATCAATTAGAATAATTCTTGTGGAGTGCATATCTGGCTCTTCGCCAGAGACTACTTTGAAAGCGCTTTTTGCTAAGGAAAGGATAGTGTCCTTGCTGCCGCCTAGAAAAAACCAGCGGCCTGTTACAGCGCTGTAATTTTTTGCATAGCTGGAGAGCTGTTCAACAGTGTCATATTCAGGATCGCTTGTAATAGATAAATGCCGCAGATTTTTAAAAGGCAGTAAAGTACTTTGCATCTCTTGTTGCTTTTGTGTCAATCTTGGGCAAGGGCCATGACACCTTGTAAAAAAGAAGTTTACAAGCCATACTTTTCCTTTTAAATCTTGTTCACTAAATTCCTCTCCTTCATGGCTAACAAGCTTAAACTCTGGAATTTTGCCGTATTGCGCTAAGTTTCTAGTAAAGCGATCTTTTAGCATTAAACCGCCACTAAGAGCGCCAATAGCAATGAATCCAAGTCCAATCATGCGCAACTTCATTTTTCCCCCTGACCAGAAAATTGGTATGGCCAACTTCTTTGCCAATTCCTTATAGAAAGCGGCTTTGGCCCATAATCATCATATACACTTGACTGGGATAGCCAAGAGCTTATTCTTCTTAGACAAAGAGAAGAAATAAGGAAGCAAATATGGACCAAAATAATGCCAACGATCCTGTAATCGTGGAAGGTGTTCGGACACCATTCATGCGTAGTAATAAAATTTACGAGGATATCCCCTCTTACGAGCTGGGGCGTATGGCTCTCTCAGGTTTGGCAGCAAAAACTGGTATTGACCTAAACTTAATTGAACATGTGGTAATGGGAACTGTGATTCATGATCCAGTTACATCTAATATTGCCCGTGAATCTTTGTTGGCAGCAGGCTACCCTGCTCATATCCCTGCTCACACTGTTAGTTTAGCTTGTATTTCTTCTAATGTAGCTGCAACACAAATAGCAGATATGATTCGTCTTAAAAGAATAGATATTGCTGTCGTTGGTGGTACTGATACGTGTTCAGATCCTCCGATTCGTGTTTCAAGACAATTGCGCAAAGGTTTAGTACGCCTTAGCAAAGTGAAAAAGCTTGGTGACTTGGTAACACAGTGGCCGTTTTTGCGCACCTTGCGCTTTTCTGATTTATCCTTGGATGTGCCTAAGGTTGTCGAATTCTCCAATGGTAAATCTATGGGGCAAGGCGGCGATCTGCTTGCTCAATCAGTTGGTATTACGCGAAAAGAAAGTGATGAGTTTGCGGCAAGAAGCCATCAGTTAGCTGTAAAAGCCCAAAAAGAAGGTTTTTTTAAGGGAATGATTATTCCTGCATACTTACCCCCTCGATTTGAACCTGTACTTGCCGATGATGGGCCCCGTGCCGACACAACCGCTGAAGGCTTGGCAAAGCTTAAGCCTGCCTTTGATAAAAATTTTGGCGTTAATACAGCCGGTAGTTCATCTTTTTTGACAGATGGTGCTTCAGCTGTTCTTCTTATGAGCCGCAGCAAAGCAAAAGAGCTAGGCTACCAACCTAAAGCTGTGATACGCGACTATATTTTTCGTGCTGGCGATGCTTTGTCTGAAATGCTCTCAGGCCCAGCTTTAACAATCCCACTTTTATTACAAAAGAATAACCTTACTGCTAGCGATATTGGCGTTTGGGAAATTCATGAAGCTTTTTCAGCACAAGTATTGGCTAATATTCGTCTTATTGAGACACCCAGTTTTCTTAAGACTAGGTTAGGCTTAGATAAAACAGTGGGTAAAATTGATCTTGAAAAAGTGAATGTTTGGGGCGGTTCATTGTCTCTTGGACATCCTTTTGGCGCCACCGGCGGGCGACTCATCGCTACAGCAGCAGCTAGGCTTGTACATGAAGGGCAAAGGTATGCCATTGTTTCTGGTTGTGCGGCAGGTGGCCATGGATCTGCAATTTTGCTCGAAAACGTTTAACAGAAGAAAGTTAGGGATTAAATGACTTCAAAAGAACAAACGACATCAAATAAAGGCGCAACTAGCATGCAGAATTCGCAACCTGAATTGGAATTTGAGCCCGTGCAAACTAAGGGTACGGTTACTATTCAGGAACAATCTGGCATTGTGATTGTGACGATCAATGATCCTGGCAAAAAAGTTAATACGCTTAACTCAAAACTGATGCCAGAGTTTGCTGAAGTCTTTAATTTCGTGGAAGTAAGACCAAATATTAAGGCTATGATTCTCATTTCAGGGAAAAAAGACTGCTTTGTTGCTGGTGCTGACATCGAAGAACTTGCTGCCTGCAAAAGCGCGGAAGAAGCTTCTCATCTGAGTCAGAGTGGCCAAGAAATGCTGAGTAAATTAGAAGCGTTAAAAATCCCTGTTATTGCAGCTATTGAAGGATCTTGCTTGGGAGGAGGGTTGGAGTTAGCCCTTGCTTGCAGTTATCGAATTGCTGTTGATTCGAAAAAAACGCAGATTGGTTTACCAGAAGTGATGCTTGGGCTTTTACCAGGAGCTGGAGGCACACAACGCCTGCCTCGCCTTATTGGCTTGGAAGAGGCGCTGAGTTTAATTTTAACTGGTGCCTCATGCAATGCTAAAAAAGCGCTTAAGTTAGGGATTGTAGATACGGTCATTGCAAGTTCTAATCTTTTGCCAGCAGCCTTAAAGATCGCTAATGACCTAGCAAGTGGTGCTTTAAAAGTCACGCGCGGTCGCCATGACATCAAATCAACTATCGTTTCTTCGTTTGCAGGCAGAAGCTTGATTTTAAGCCAAGCGCGAAAAATGATTATGGCAAAAACCAAAGGTTTATACCCAGCACCGCTGGCCATTCTTGATGTGATAGGCTATGGGCTTGCTAATGGTATGGCTAAAGGACTTGCAAAAGAGGCAACAGAATTTGGCCGCTTGTCGCAGACAAATCAGTCTAAGGCTCTTATTTCAATATATTTTGCGCAGACTGAGCTCAAGAAAAATCCCTATGGCAATAAACAGCTTGCCCACCAAACGATTGGTGTACTTGGGGCAGGTTTAATGGGAGCTGGTATTGGCCTTGTCAGTATTCAAAAAGGATACAATGTTAGGCTCAAGGATTTAAGTGAAGCGAGCCTTGCTCAAGGGGAGAAATATATTTGGTCTGAGCTTGATAGCCAGATTAAAAGAAAAAAGCTGAATACGATAGAGGCAAAGGCTGTCTTTTCGAAGCTGTATTCTCAGACTAATTGGGATCTCTTTACAAAATGTGACCTTCTTATTGAGGCAGTGTTTGAAGATCTGGAATTAAAAAAGCGTGTCTTACGCGAAGCTGAAGCAGCTTGCCGCCCTGATATGGTTTTTGCCTCTAATACATCTGCTTTGCCTATTGCTGAAATTGCTAGCGCTTCTTCTCGGCCAGAGCAGGTATTGGGGATGCATTACTTTTCTCCAGTTCATAAAATGCCGCTGCTTGAAATTATTCGGACTGATAAAACGAGCAATGATGCTTTAGCTATGGCTGTAAGTGTAGGGCAGCGTCAGGGTAAAACTGTAATTGTGGTAAATGACGGACCTGGATTTTATACCACCCGTATTCTGGTTCCTTTTATGGATGAGGCCGCTCTTTTAGCGCTAGAAGGCATTGATTTTCATTATCTTGATAAAGTAATGATAGCCTTTGGCTATCCGGTAGGCCCTATCACGTTGATGGATGAGGTTGGTCTTGACGTCTCTCAGCATATTACACACGATTTGGGTAAGATTTTTGGCAAGCGCTTTTGTGGCTCAGATACTTCTGTCTTAAGTGAATTTGCTGAGAAAAAGGCATTAGGGCGCAAGGCTGGCAGAGGTTTTTATCTCTATGGCAATAAAAATAAGGGACCTTTTGCCGGTTTATTGGGCAGAAAAGCTAAGGTTATTAATCCTGATGCACTTGCTATTATGCAGAAATACGGCAAAAGCTCATCTAAGATAAAGGTAGAGGCTGAAGATATTCAAATCCGTACTACCTATCGCCTTTTAAATGAAGCTGCTTATTGTCTTCAGGATCAAGTCTTATTGAAACCGCAAGATGGAGACATCGGTGCCATTTTTGGCTTGGGTTTTCCTCCCTTTTTAGGCGGTCCATTTCGCTATATGGACACTATTGGTGTAGCTAAGGTTGTTGATGCGCTAAAGCAGTTTGAGCTGACATTTGGTGAGCGTTTTCGACCTTGTGAACTATTGCAAGAAATGGCGTTGAAAAACAGTAAGTTTTATCCTAAAGGCTGAGCAAAAAACTTTGCTCCTTCTGACCACCGAGGCAGGTTTGCTAACGCTATGGCCTCGGTTTCTTTTAAGCTTGAGTTTACTAAGGCGAGCGCTTTGCTAAAAGATTCCTCAGATAAATTTGCTGGGGGATCAATTGGCTTGCCAAATTGGTAGACAATCTTTGAAAAAGGAGGAGGAAGCTTAGTCTTGTCCCAGCTTTTGTGCATGATCATTGGTTTCTCGCAAATAGCTACCATAGGTAGGATAGGAATCTGTTTCTTTCCAGAAATAGATACAATCCCAGGTTTAGATTGCTGCCTAGGACCTCTGGGCCCATCGACCGTGAAGCACGCTGCGAACCCGCGATCAACATAGTCCTCAAGCTCTGACCGTGCTTCTTTGCCTCCTTTTGAGGAACTGCCCCGAACAGTTTGATAACCTAACTTGCGAGATAGGTGATTTACAAAGGTACCATCCATCGAGCGACTAATGATAAAGCAGTAAGGAAGCCCCGCCCCAGCCTGGCCTAACACCCCTGCCAGCGCATGCTCATGCCAAGAAGCTAAGCAATAAGCTGGTTTTGCTTGCCGCACGGCTGTTAGATGTTCGACTCCAAAGTATCTGTACCTGTAAGACTTTTTCAACAGGTAGGCGAGTGAGAAAAAAACTTGGCATAAAATCCAAAGTTTAATTCTGCTTAGTTTTTCCTTGATTGTTGCCATTTAAACGACCATTTTGTATGTTATTTGGGTCAAACACTAATATACAAAGACTAACCAAAGAGACAAAGAAAAATGCAACACTTGATTACTTTGCCGGATGGGTCCAAGAGGAAGATCAATGTCGGGTTGACCTATTTCGATTTGGCAAAGGAGATCGGGCCGGGTTTAGCTAAGGCAGCACTTGCAGTAAAAAGCGGTGATAATGTACTAGATCTAACGCGAGTTATCGAAGCTGATGCACAAGTAGAGTTTATCACGGCCTCTAATGAAGATGGCCTTGAGGTAATTCGTCACTCAACAGCGCACGTCTTAGCAATGGCTGTTCAAAAGCTATGGCCAAAAACAAAGGTGACTATTGGGCCAGTTATAAAAGATGGTTTTTATTATGACTTTGATTTTCCTGAAGATGTCAAACTTGGAGAGAAAGATTTACAGACTCTTGAAGAGACGATGACAGCTATTATCAAGGAAAAGCTTGAAATTGTGCGCGAAGAGTTGAGTAAAGAAAAAGCTATAGAGTTATTTTCTTCTTTGGGTGAGACCTACAAGGTTGAACTTATCAACTCTTTTGATCCTAAGGATTCAATTACCATTTACAAAATGGGTAATTGGTTTGATTTATGCCGTGGTCCACATGTGAAAAACACTGCAAGTTTAGGCGTCTTCAAATTGACATCTATTGCTGGTGCCTATTGGAAGGGGAATGCAGAAAATAAAATGCTAACCCGCGTCTATGGAACAGCATGGGGTGATAAAAAAGAATTAAAAGATTACCTCTATCGCATTGAAGAGGCGAAAAAACGCGATCATCGTGTGCTTGGTAAGCAACTTGATCTATTTACTTTTCATGACGAAGCGCCTGCTAATGCCTTTTTTCACGAGAAAGGCGCTTATCTATATCAGAAACTTATTTCTTATGCTCGTCGAGTTAATGATAAATTTGGTTTCAAAGAGGTTAACACCCCTTTAGTCATGAATGTTGATCTTTGGCATAAAAGTGGTCATTACGATAACTACAAAGAGAACATGTACTTTACCAAAGTTGATGAAATGGATGCGGCAGTAAAGCCGATGAATTGTCCAGGGCATTGCTTAATCTATGGTAGCAGAAAGCGTAGTTATCGTGAGCTGCCAGTAAAGATGAGTGAATTTGGTCGAGTGCATCGGCACGAAAAAAGCGGTGTGATTAACGGGCTTTTTAGAGTGCGTAGCTTTGTGCAAGATGATGCTCATATTTTTTGTGCAGTCTCTGATTTGCAAGATATGATTAAAATGGTGCTAAGCCAAATCGATGAAATTTATCATGGGCTTGGATTTACTCAGTACAAGATGGAGCTGTCGACTAGGCCAGCAAAGTCTATTGGTTCAGATGAGGTTTGGGCGCAAGCAGAGCAAGCCCTTGAGACAGCATTAAAAGCGACTGGACGTCCTTATAAATTAAACCCAGGTGACGGCGCTTTTTATGGACCAAAAATTGATTTCCATCTTGTAGATGCTTTGGGACGAACTTGGCAATGTGGTACCGTACAGGTTGATTTTTCCATGCCTGAGCGCTTTGGTCTTGAGTATGTGGGTAAGGAAAATAGAGCTGAAAGACCTGTTATGATCCACCGGGCTGTTCTTGGCAGTATTGAACGCTTTTTAGGTATATTTATTGAGCACCATGCCGGTCATTTCCCACTGTGGATTTCGCCAGTGCAGGTTGTAATTATCAATATTACAGATGCTCAAGAAGAGTATGCACAAAAAATTGCTGCTGAACTAAGATCGCAGGGGATTCGTATTGAGCTTGATCTAAGGCGAGAAAAACTGGGCTATAAAATTCGTGATGCACAACTAGCTAAGATCCCTTATATGCTAGTGCTTGGGGCAAAAGAGATGGAATCTCAAACAATTAGTCCACGCTTTCGCGATGGTACTCAGCTTGAAGGCATTAGTATCGAGAGTTTTATCGCAAGACTCAAAGAAGAATGTGGGGCTTTATATACCCTTTAGTGAGCTGAGCCTAAAAAGGCTGGATTCTCTGAACTGATGACGAAGTTAACGCAGCGCTTTTTTTTGAGGGCTCGGCTAACACTACTTTGCGGATTTAGGGCTTGTCCCCAAGCCTGTAGCCATGCAATTTCTGCCAAGTTTTTAAGGAGCTAGTTTGTAATAGCAGCCTGGCATAAGACGGTGTTCTGGGGAGCTGCGCGC
>CALBMD010000497.1 GCA_937896265.1 uncultured Pseudomonadota bacterium | reverse complement strand
AACAGCAAGGATGAGGGTTTGGGAGAAAACTGCGCAGCTGGTTTCTCCCAAGAAGCTTTTTTTGGAAACCAGTTGCGTGGTTTTTCCAGACCTCACCTTGCTTTCTAGTCGTCAAGGCAATTTAGATGCGTATGCCCTGAGTTTGGAGGCATCGTTTACTTATGGGATACTAATGGTTGCTTGCGTCAAATACTTGGGAATCTTATTTTGTGCTTTGCTAGCATCAACTATACAAGCTAGCACAACCCTCGATGGTTCCCTTCCTAAAACATACTTTGACGCCGATAAAGTTCTCTTTAACAAGAATCATGACAAACAAATATTTAAGGGCAATGCAATAGCCATTGCTGGCGGTGCTCTTGTTGCATCTGACGAACTGACTCTTGATTACCAGCGCAAGATCTTCACAGCCACCCAACATGTGGTAGTTCTCTCGCTCCCTCAAATTTTTATCGGCGATCATATGGAGTTCAACTTAGCGGCTGGCACTTTCTCACTTGCAAATGCAAGAATGGTTGTTAACGATGCTGAACGGGCAAATCAAATTGCCGACCAGGTTCTTGGACTAAGCGCTGCTGAAGTATTTGCCGAAAAACATAGATATGAACAACTAGCTATTATTCAAAGCAAAAAACGCGATTTACAGATACTCTATGCCAAAGTTGATGCTATCAACTTAAAAGACAAAGAAGTCATCGAAAATCGCTATGTTGTCCTTCTTGAAGAAGAACAACTTCTAGCTGCTCAAACAGAGAGAGAAAAATCAGCTAAGACAACACATGAATCAAGAAGAAAAAACCGGCGAGAATTCTGGAATGAGTCAAATAGCGCTAGCGCTGTCAGCAACAGTGTTCAGGAAATAGGTTACTTTAGCGTCCAAGGTGAACGCATTGACAAAATTGATGTTAATCGTTTCAATGCCGAGAATGCCGTCGTGACCCCTTGCAACTGTGCGGAAGGAGAATCACCAGCATGGGGTTTTCGAAGCGACAGTATAAGCGCACAAACAGAGGGTTATGCCTCTTTAACAAATCCTATTCTTGAAATCAAAGGAATCCCTGTCCTTTTTCTTCCCTATTTGAAAGTACCGGTCAAAAATGAACGCCAATCTGGGCTTCTCTTTCCTAGTTTTGCCAACTCAACTTTAAATGGCAATATGATGTCGCAGCCAGTCTACATTGTCATTGATGATAACCAAGATATAACGACAACAGCTGACCTTATGGAGAGAAGAGGTCTTCGCCTTGGTCTTTCTTATCAGTGGCAACAAAAACAATACTCCGGATGGGAAATTAGTTTTGAGGCTATGAGAGATAGAGTCTGGCTTAATCAACAAGCCTTTCGACGAGAGCTTGCTACTTCCTACCAAGAAGGCTTACTGGATGCTCAATACAAGCAGAATCCAAATAATACCGGGCCTAGACAAATAAAAAAATCAACTGTCCTTAACGATCCCGGCTATTGGAATAGACTGCAAGCCTTTCGCGACTATAAAAACCCCCAAACAGGGCAGAACTATGCTGACCATGAGATCAACTCACGATTATCTAACCCTGATAATAGCTGGCGAGGAAAAGCAGAGTGGCAAGGAATTTCTTTCGTCAATCCCAGACTTTCTTTAGTCAGCAAAAGTTTGGTATTAAGTGATCACCGCTATGCTGAAGATCTCTATTTACCTAATATAACCCCAACGCTAGCTTACGAACAAGCTGATGCCCCTCTGTTTACAGAGACAACAACAAGAATCCACAGCGATAACCCCAACTACTACCTAGGCCTAGGCTCAAGCTTCGGTGATTCCTTCTTAACTCTCGACCATTATCAAGGGTATCAACTACCTATTTTTTACAAAGTACAATCTAGATTGTTTAATCTTTCTCCTCGTCATTTTCCAATTACTATCTATAGCCAAGTTCGGTTAGAACAAAAAAAGATATCGACATTTATAGAGCCCAGCTTTGAAGCAACTCTTCCCCAAGATCGCGCTTTGCGACTCAATGGCGATGCTACCTGGTCTCGCGCTAAATTAGAATTTTTCTCTCCTCTAATTAAAGAGCAGATTTTTCAAAACGACCTATTTTTTCAGTTTGAAGGTCGACAGGTCAACATAGATAATAGTCAATTTTATGACCATTTTAGTCCAGATCCCTTAGCTGAAGACTATCCTAAGTTAGATAAGCAAAATTCACTTCATACCATACGCACTGGGATTCATTTGGGTTTGCCTTTAAATGGCATAAGACGCACTAAAGCAAAAGACTTTGATTCTATTCGACAAAACTATGATGTCATTGAACACCAAATGAGTAACGATATTACTTTTTCTCTAAGGCCTTATGTAAGCAGGCAAGGGAATTATGGCTTAGAGGATGAAATGATCTCCTACAACCGCAATCAAGACCGATGGGAAGCAAACCCAAAGAAACCTGCGGGCTATTTTCTTACCGATCTTCCTGAGCAAAAAGCAGACATGATTGGCCAGGAATATATCATGGCACCGCACCGTATGATTATTTTATCAACAAGTCATGATTGGTATTTTTATCAATCTTCATGGAACAAAACGACGTCGGCAAAGGCAACGGCAAAAGGCGATGACTTTGAAAGCCTAGATGCACAGGCCAAAAGAGAGCTGTATTATAGTTTAGACCGACGCATGACTCGCTCTCTTGATTTTTACGAGGGAACAAATTGGTACACTAACCGCTACACTTTATTTGAAAGCAATAGAGAGCAGCCTGTCCATTTTGACAGCGGTGTTAGCTATGACTATCTTAACGAGCTAGATCGTGCGAAAGCAAAAAAAGAGGGAGAATCACCTCTGCCTGAACCATGGAGCAAAGTGAATTCAAATCTAACGCTCAATTATGCTGACTGGAAATTAAATGCCTTGAGCCGCTATCACATCTATAGTCACCAAGCGACAGAGATGCGTCTTTCTCTCTATCCTCAACAAGTTGCAACCTGCAGCTTTGGCTTATTTTATGACATCCAAAAAGAACTCTCCGTTAAAGACGGCAACTACAGTCAAACCCTAACCAAAACGCGTGCTATCTCTGTTACCTCGACATTTATACCCCACGTTATCCCAACATTAAAATACGGCATTAAGAGTCGTGATGCCGCTCAAGATCAGCGCATGGCATCTGTTTCTTGGATATATTTAGCACCCTCTAACTGCTGGGGGTTAAACTTTAGCTGGCTCAAAAACTTCGACTACCCTGATTGGAGTGGTGAATATCTTTTTACTTTGACAGTAAAGTTTTTAAACCAACAGCGAGAGTATGGTAATCTTGCAAAGAGATTGAATAACCCCGATACAGATAGCCAAAAGTAATACGAGCTAGTTTCTAGCAAGTTTTTAAGGAGCTAGTATGTAGTAGCAGCCTAGCATAAGACGGTGTTCTGGGGAGCTGCGCGCTCCCCAAACCCCTGCGCCGGGGGAACCCCTAGGCCCCCTCTTTTTAAGAACTAAAAAAAGATAAGCGGATAGATGACATCCTAAAGCAAAGGTGCAGGTTTTAAAGAAAGTTGACACTTAAATCTGCTTAGCTGCATGCAGCCTATATTTTTTATTAAAAGCTAAAGAAAGTCTAAAAAGAGGGGGCCTAAGGGGCCTTCCCCCGGCGCAGGGGTTTGGGGAGCGCGCAGCTCCCCAGAACACCGTCTTATGCCAGGCTGCTACTACATACTAGCTCTTAAAAACTGCTAGAAACTATCTATGATGAGAACTGCAATTGCATGGCGAAGGATTTAGAGAATGCCCCTAAATCCGCGGAGTAGTGCTCTACTACATATAGAGAATTTCAGCAGCATTTCCCAAAAGCTCTCTAGTCTGCAGAATAAACTGATCACTTAACTCAACTCGAGTATCTGGCAAATCCACCTTCAGACTTAAGTGCTCAAATTCAAGAACCATAGACAAAGGAGTGGGGCCCGCATGATCCTCTATAAGACGCTGTAGACCTCTGATTTTGGGAGCAGCCGACTCTTTCATACAGATGTTAAGCCCCTTAATACGCGTCTGCCTAACCTCCTGCAGACTAAGAAGCCTATCAATAGTAACCCGCACCGGGCTATCTTCTCCCTGCTTTTCCACCACTCCCTGCACAAGCACTGCCGTATCCACGTCAGGAAGAGTAAAGCTTTTTAGCTGTTTCTCAAACATCATAGCTTCTGTCGAAGCGCCTTGTTCCTCCAGCTTCACATACGCCATAAGGGATCCACTTTTTTTCGACCTACGGTACTGGATACCGGTAAAGATTACACAAAGATCAACTTTGCGAGAGATCCGGCCAAAGCGGTCTTTTTCTAACCCCTCAAGCAGCTTACCCATATTTCGCAGGCCAGTCGTAGCAAAGCTCTTTACATCAGCGCGGTAAAAATCCATAGGATGACCAGAGAGAAAAACACCTAAAGATTTTTTCTCATTAAAAAGATCAGTTAAAGTCCAAATAGGCAAAGTGAGATCAGCCAACACTTTATCCCAAGGTAGATCACTTACAATCGGTGTTTGCTCTATATCAGCCATAGCAAAAAGATCGACTTGCCCCTGTGACTTAGCTTGATGATGGCTCGCGCTATAAGCAACAATATCTGGCACCAGCTCAATAAGCTTTTTGCGATTGCCACCAAAGCAATCAAGTGCCCCTGACTCTAAAAGCAGAGATAAAACTTTCTTACCTAATCGCCCAAGGTCAACGCGATGCGCTAAATCAGTGATAGAACGAAAAGCTCCCTTTGCTTCGCGCTCAGCAAGCATTGGAGCTATAGCATGCTCACCAATACCCTTAATAGCAGCTAAGGCAAAACCAATTTGACGCGCCCCAGGGACATCAAAAGTAAGCTCTGACCTATTGATATCTGGCGGTAGAATTTTAATACCCAGACGCTGGCAATCTTCGACATAGCGAATTACCTTGTCTGTGTTATCCATATCGCAGGTCATCGATGCTGCCATAAACTCTTCAGGAAAATGCGTTTTGAGATAGGCTGTCTGATAAGTAACAAGCCCATAGGCAGCAGAGTGGCTTTTATTAAAACCGTATTTAGCAAATTCGGCCATCAACTCAAAGATGTCTTCAGCAATTTGCTTATCGATCTTATTAGCTACAGCACCAGAGACAAAACGATCTTTCTGTTGCGCCATCTCCTCTGGAATTTTCTTACCCATAGCCCTGCGCAATAAGTCGGCTTCCCCAAGGCTATAACTGGCAAGCACTGCTGCAATTTTTTGCACCTGTTCTTGATAGAGCACCATCCCATAGGTGTCTTTTAAGATCGGCGCCAAATCAGGATGAGGATATGAAATCTTTTGCTTGCCATGCTTTCTTAAAACAAAATCATCAACCATCCCAGAACCCAAAGGACCGGGACGAAAAAGTGCGACAAGAGCGATAATATCTTCAAATTGACTTGGTTTGAGCTTCATAATCAGCTGGGTGATACCCAAACTTTCACACTGAAAGATGCCGATAGTGTGCCCTTGCGAGACCATGTCATAGACAGTTTTGTCATCAATCCTAATCTTGGCAATATCAAGCTCAGGATCAAGGCGCTTTTTAACTAAAGCTACAGCTTTATCAATGACTGTTAAGGTCTTAAGCCCTAAGAAGTCAAATTTCACCAACCCTACTTTTTCTGTAGGCTTCATCTCATATTGAGTGATGAAGTTTTTACCATCAGTGGAATAGACAGGCACATAGTTTGTCATGTCTCCATCAGACATCACTATACCCGCAGCATGAACAGAGGTATGAGAAACCATCCCTTCAAGACGTAGAGCTTGCTGCATGCAAGCCTTAATATTGTCGTCTTGCTCCATGGCTTCACGCAGCCTTGGCTCCTGCTTTAATGCCCCTTCAATGGTGATACCTAAGTCAGGAGGAAAAAGCTTCGTCAACTGGTCCATTTGGGTGTAGTTGATATTCATTGCTCGACCAACGCTTTTAACAGCAGCTTTCGCCTGCAACTTACCAAAGGTAGTAATCTGAGCGACATTCTTGATGCCGTATTTGCGCACGCAATATTGAATAACCTCTTCGCGGCGCCACTGACAAAAATCGACGTCAAAGTCAGGCATTGAAATACGTTCGGGATTGAGAAATCGCTCAAATATCAAGTTGTAAGGGATAGGATCTAAATCAGTGATCTTAAGCGCATAAGCAACAAGAGATCCAGCGCCTGAGCCACGGCCAGGACCAACAGGGATACCTTGTGACTTGGCCCAGTTAATAAAGTCCTGAACGATAAGGAAGTAATCAGGAAAACCCATCTCCGAAATGACCGAGAGTTCATAGTCTAAACGCTGCCAATATTCTTTTTTCTTCTGGTCGTCAAAAGTCGGACCATAGAGAGGATCAAGCCACTCAAAGCGTTCATCAAGGCCCTTATATGCTAACTGGCGTAAGAGATCGCTTGGCGAAAGGTTGCTATCTGTGGTTATTTTGGGCAAATAGTACTTACCCATTTCAATCTTAAGACCAGAGCATTTTTGGGCAATAAGCTGCGTATTGGCAATAGCCTGCGGGCATTTCGCAAATTTGTCACGCATCTCCTGATCGTTGGCGAAATGAAATTCTGTGTCACGCAAGCGGTGACCAATATCGCTTAAAGTAAAACTATTTTTGATAGCAATTGCTAAGGCATGCGTTTCCGCAAAATTACGATCTAGGTAATGAACATCGCCAGTAGCTACTACTGGCAACTGCAAGAATGCAGCACAATCGATGAGGTCTTGCACAAGCTGAGCCTGACCAGGGATGTTATTATCAACAAGCTCAACAAAAACATTGTCATCACCATAAAGCTTTTTGAGGGTCTGAGCATGCTCTTGCATTGCTTCAATGAGAGCTAGTGCATCTCGTTCTTCAGCATTTGGCGCCAAACAAAGTTGACCAGCACCTGATAGTTTTCGCAAGCGCTGCGCAAAAAAAGCAAGCTCTCCCTTCATACAGGCACTTAAGGACACGAGACTTGCGGTATGCCATGATAGTTGCTCAAAGGGAACAATAGGAACTTCTTTGACAACATCCCCAAGATAAGCGCTTGAGACGACTTTTAATAAGTTTTTGTAGCCTTGGATATCTTGAGCTAATAGCACGAGATGAAAAGCATAATCCGGCCTTTCATTTTCGGGAAGTTTCTTGATATAGGCTTGCATGGCAGGTGAAGGCTCATGATAGATCTCACACCCGATGATGGCTATCAAGCCTTCCTTTTTCGCCTCAGAATAAAGATCAATGGCCCCATGCAAGTTACCATGATCAGTAAGGCACACATGACTATGACCAAAACGCTTAGCCCTTGCCACGAGTTTTGGGATAGAAATACAGCCATCAAGAAAAGAATATTCGCTATGAACGTGCAGATGCACAAAAGGTGAAACAGTCATTTTTCTCTTATACTTGATTTATAGGCAAATAGAAAGTAGGGCTAAAGAGATGGTTCAAACAAATTATGCTTTTACATTTTAGCTTTTGACACTATAAAGTCTACTTGAATCCTAACGACTATAGAGCAACAACTCATTCTTAAGGCCCATCTTGCCGCTCGTTTTAGACCCTAAGCAAACAGCGAAATCCTCTAGCTGCGTAATATGATTGTGCGCCATTGTGATAGATAAAGATATTGCCGTAGCGGCGATCACAAAAAAGGGCTCCTCCAAGCTTTCTAATATCAGGCGGTGTTTGTACCCAGCTCGATGTTTTTTCATCAAATTTGCCAAACTTTTGCAACTTGCGGTATTCTTCTTCTGTCAAGAGTTCAACACCCATGGCAGAAGCCATATCAATCGCATTATTTTTTGGCTTATGCTCTTTCCTAACTTCTAACCCTTGTCGGTCATAACAAACACTTCTACGGCCTTTTGGGCTTTCCAAAGAGCAGTCATAAAAAATGAGTTCCCCTGTTTTTTTGTCATAATCGATAATATCTGGCTCGCCACCAGTCTCTTCCATTTCACTAAGTGAAGTCAGTTTTTTCAGGTTAGCTTCCAGCTTTCCTTGAACAAAAGACCATTTAAGATCTTTATGCCGGTTCATGTTATCTTCAAAACGCACTTTCAATATCTTAAGGAGCTTCTCACGTTGCTGTGCTTTCATACAGTCCCCTTCAACTGGCAGTATTTTTTGATCTTGCTTGGTTAGTCTATGCTCTTAATTTTACACTGACACGATCAAGAAACTAACTGCATCCGTGTTTTTTTCTTATTGTTAGCAATACGGGAATAAATGCGATGGCACATTATTTTCTGAGAATTTTTCTTAAAAAACACGCATCAAATCAGGCAATACTTCTTGACTATGAGGATAAATTATTGTTACTTGATACGTTCAAAAAACTCAGACGGAAACTAATATGCTAAAGAAATCTATCTATTTCATTGCTTTATTCTCACTATTAGCTACCAGTGGAGCGACATATTCGACGGCCCATCCAAAGAGAGGGAGAGGGACATGGACAAATGAACAAGATAATTTGCTACGCGAAGCTGTGGAGCAATTTAAAGGTCAGCAGTGGAAAAAAATTGCCGAAAGCGTCGGAGAAAAATCAGCTGTTCAATGCTTACAACGGTGGAAAAAAGTCTTAATGCCAGGATTAAAAAAAGGCAAGTGGAATCATGAGGAAATTGAAGCCTTACAAAGAGAAATACAGACAGTAATGCAACAAGGTTCAGAAAAAATTCCCTGGCCGAAAGTTGCGAAAAAGATTCCTGGTCGGACAGCAAAACAATGCCGCGAAAAATGGTTCTCAGATCTTGATCCGACAATAAAGAAAACTCCTTGGTCAGAGGAAGAGGACCAAACTTTAAACTCCCTGATTGCACGATTGGGGCAGAAATGGGCGTTTATTTCAAAATCTCTACCAGGCCGCACCGAAAATATGGTGAAAGCACATTTCCAAAGCTTGCAGCGTAAGCAGAGAAAAGAGAGCAAGCTAGATGATATTGATGAGAATATTCCTGGCATGCGATGGTCAGATAATGAAACCATGAAAATAAAAGATGAAGATGATGAAGATGATGAAGATGATAATTCGCATTGGCTGTGAATATTACTACCGAGAAGTGAAATTCTTTGAAATTTACCCATAAATCCAAATGATTCGAAGTTCGGTTGGGCACAGGGAGCCAAAATGATGCCTATGTCAAGCGAACAGTATTTATCCGCACATGTTGTTTCATGTTTGGCAAAAAGACACCAAAAATCTGAGAAGATTCAAGACATTATTATCGCTTAGCGTTTTCGAAAAGAGGAATTATTTTTGCCCCCTTGACAGCGAAAAAATGCGAATTATTTTACGATTTGTAAGCGGCGTCGTTTAAAACGCCGGTGATTAAAAACTCTAGATAAGAAAGGAGATTCTCATGGCTGGCTTAACACTACGTAATGTTGATCGTACTTCTCCTTGGTCCTCGTTAGGGGCATGGACCAGAGAATTTGATCACTTGTTTGATGAAATGCAATCGATGATATCGCCTCTACGCACTGGGCGGGATGTAAATATTGTGAATGCCGACTGTGATATACAGGAAAATGAATCGAGCTATATGCTGACGATGGATCTACCTGGAATAGCAAAAGATGATATCGAAATTACATGTTCAGGAGACACCATCACAGTAAATGCGGAACGCAAAAACGAAAACTTAGTAAAGGATGCGAAGGTTCACAGAACCGAACGCTACTATGGCCAAATTAAAAGGGTGTTCCGGTTGCCAGAAGGGGTCGAAGGAGACAAAATTCAAGCCAATTATGAAAATGGAGTTTTGTATCTTTCACTACCGAAAGCAGAAGTCGCAAAACCTAAAAAGATTGAAATCGGAAGCGGTAAAGGTGGGTTTTTGAGGAATCTTGCCAATAAGGCACTCGACGTCAAAGGCAGTAAAACTGTAAACTCCTAAAAAAATCTCTACCCCCTCGCGGGGGCTTTCCCTCTATTACATGCCTGGTTCAGTGTCCAAGGATCTTTTAATCAGCATTGCACCTTAGTGCAAAAAAACTTAACGGCGTGATGGTTTTCTATCTTACGATCAATTCGACCCTTTCTATGATAATCCCAAGAACCTCTTACCTTCCCGTGCATGTCAGTTTAAAAGCGTTTCATGCTGATAAGTCAAATCTAAACACAATAAATCCTAGCTTCTTCAATGCATTGCTAAGTACCTGCTTCGTTCATGACGTGCAAAAATTTCGGCAAAACATAAAATCGAAAGGAGTATTGAGAGTTTTTAGTTGCCTTGAAGTAAAATATTTATATTACCCACAGCCCTGCAATTAAATGGAGTTATTATGAGAAATAGCATTATCATTGCACTACTATCTATCCTTGCGGCAACAGTTGCCAAGGCTGCCAACGAAGATCCAAAAGTGTCGGTCGCAAAACTGAAATCGCTTTGTGAAAAAATGGGAAAGCCCACGATCAGTGGTAAATTCAAAGCCGGCGACTACGAGGTTCCTGATTTGATGTGTGGTAAAACTAGCATCCGCAGCAATGATCATGAGCTGGTTGCCAATGTTACCCGAGATCTAGGTGGCATCTGCACTCTATTTGTCCGTACCGTCGATGATAAAAATTTTATCCGTCTCAGCACTACCGTCCTCCATGCCAAGACTAAAAAGAGGTGTATCAACACCGCACTCATAAACCCTGGTCCTGTTTATGATAGAATTATCAAAGGCTTAGATTATGAGGGGGACGCTAGCATCTGCGATAACGACTATAAAACATACTACGAACCCATTAAGGATGGTGACAAAGTCATTGGTATTTACTTATGCGGCTATCTAAAGAACGCCGCTGGGAAAAAATAGCGAAGAACACAAAAAAGGGAGGGGCTGAAATTAAGACTTTTCTAAAAAAATGCTACCAAAAGCTATTGAAAATCAAAGGCGACCCACAAGATGATATTAAGCTCGGGTTCAGCCTTGCTGGCCTAAGAGGGCGTATTCAGTTAGTCGTAATGATCCCTCTCCTTTTTTTGATTGCTGTTTCAGCTGGTACCGTAGTACAGGTTCGCACCATCTCACTTCGCATGGAAAAGACTCTAGATGAAACGGTACCCATCATTGCAATAAGCAAAGGATTGCAGCAAGAGGTGCTTCGTATCCTCAATTCTCTACTCCTTGCCTCGCTTACCAGAGACGACGAGGGAGCCGTAGTCACATATCTCAATAGCGTCAATGACGCCATTGATCGATTTGGATCAGACGGCGAAAAGTTCAAAACTTTTGTCATGAGCGAAGATTTGACCAATTTTCGAACCGCCCTTTTTGAAAGCTGGAATGAAATTAACGCCCCACTCAATCATGCAAAAGCTTTGCTCTCAGAGGGCAAATTCGACGAGGGGAAAGAGTTAGTCAGGGAGCAGCTCCGACCCGCGCTAAAGGATATGGCTGAGATCCTAAAAAATATTGAACTCATCAACACTGAATTGATCGAAAGCTCCAAAATTGAAGCCATAAATTTAAGTTGGCGAGGCAAAGCCTTTGCAGTGATCAGCGCAATCTTGGCATCTTTATTTTCGCTACTGATCTCATTTATCAGCGCGACTGCGATCAGCAAGCGGTTTGCCCGTATTGGCAATACTCTAAGCAATAGTGCCGAGCAAGTTTCTCGCATGGCCGAACAAATTGCCCACTCCTCGGCTGAGCTATCTGGTGCCAGTAATCAGCAAGGGGATTCGTTGGGAAGAACCTCATCTGCCATTGATGAAACTAGTTCGATGGTGGCCAAAAACTCGGAAAACGCCAAAAACGCCGCCGCAACCTCATTGGATTCCCAGCAAAAAGCAGAAGCAGGTCGCCAGGTAGTAGAACGCATGATCCGTTCCATGGATCAGATCAACCTTAGTAACGACAATATCTTAAAACAGATCGATCTCAATAATACCCAAATGAGAGAAATTGTCGGAGTTATTCGCGAAATAGGCAATAAGACAAAGGTTATTAACGATATCGTTTTTCAAACCAAGCTCTTGTCCTTCAACGCTTCAGTTGAAGCGGCTCGCGCTGGCGAACATGGCAAAGGTTTTGCTGTAGTTGCTGAAGAAGTGGGTAACCTAGCGCGCATGAGTCAAGATGCAGCACAGGAAATCACTGATCTTTTAAGTGGTAGTATTCAAAAAGTGGATGCCACCGTTGCTGAAACAAGCTCTAAGATCGAAATATTGATCACCGAAGGTAGAAATATTGTGCAAGGAGGCGTATCGGTAGCTCAACAGTGCCACCAGGTTTTAACCGAGATCATCGACAAGATCGCTCGTGTTTCGAATATGGCCGAGGAAATTTCATCAGCAAGCCAGGATCAAGCTGACGGCGTGCAAGAGATTACTAAATCAGTGCATGATCTCAATACAATAACGCAAAAGAATATGACATCTGGAAAAGAATCGGCAAACACAGCTAAAGAACTTGCCGAACAAGCGGATACGCTAAGATCAGCAGTGATACTTTTGGTAACCATGATTCAAGGATCAAGGCCTTAAGGATGAGTCTTGGCAACGCCAGCAGCAACGGTTCCGGAGACGAAGGCTCCTCTTAAAATAGCTGTTTCTTTGCCCTGAAAAATCAATCTTCTCTTAAAAGAGCAACCCAACATTTGCCGTCAAGCAGCGAAAAGATTCTTATCTCATCAGTGGATTTAGATTTCAAAATATCAGTGAAATCTTCTCAAAGCCCCTGTCCATGATAAACTGAATTTTAGTTCATCTATTATCCTAATATCCAAACAAAGTGAGTGAGTGATGCGGGTAAATCCTTACAATCTTCATTTTTATCTTCTCTTTTTTGCTCTTGGAATCTCTATAAATGCGATGAGCTCGGTACCAAATATCAATCTACCAGATAATTCTTTTTCTTCCCGTTTTATCGTTGGTAACAGCGAGTATTTTATTGACAATTCCAAGAAACTAACCGCCGATCAAGTTTATAAAGAGCATTTAGCTGCCTTTAAAATAATAAAAGATGCTAGGGCGAGCGTAATTAAGGGTCATACCTGGGTAAAGATGGTAATCGAAAATCAAAGCAGCTCGAAAATTTTAGCTTACCTCAAACATCTTAGCTCAATGGCCAGCTCCATTGAGTTGTATAAGGTGAAAAACGATCAAGTCATTTTCCTTAGTAGATCAGGATATTTCTACCCCTGGTCTGAGCGACAACTTGATATAAGACAACCCACTTTCAAGCTCGATCTTGAACCTGGCATAACAACCTTGCTAGTACGATCTTTTAATCTTTTCCCAGTGCCAATTGCAATGCATCTAGCCAATGAAAAAGATTTTCTAGCTCATCTGCAAAATGAAAATTTGATTGCGGCTATGCTCATAGGTATCATTATATTTGCTTTTATATATAACCTATTAGTATTCCTAAAACTTAGACTGCGCACCTATTTGTGGTACATTCTCTACAGCCCAACAATGTTTTTAGCTCTTATCTTACTTAACGGTTTCTTATCTCGATATCTCCTACAAAATCAGGCCTCATATCACCTATACGTCTATTTAGGTACTTTAGGTGGACTCCTTGGTCAGATTTTTCTCTACCATTTCTTGCAAGAATTTCTGTCGACTAAACAATACGCTCCTAGATTAGATAAGGTGATTAATATTGCTAGGAAAGTGGTATGGGTCCAAATAGTTCTTTTACAAATTGATCAATTCTACAATGGCGAACCTGGTAATTCTTATTTGGGTATATTATTGAGCTCTATCGTTCTCAATTCTATATTTCAAGTAACTTCCGTTGTGATAGCTCTAGCTAAATACAAGCCAGCATACTATTTCCTGTTTGCATTTCTCCCTCTTGAAGTCTTAGGCATTATAGATACTCCTTATGTTCTTGGGATCGATGACTTTTTTGAACTCGTTGACTGGATCATACCTATGGGGCTTGCTATTGAAGTTTGCTTACTCTCCATTGCTCTAGCTGCTCGTGTTCAAATGGAGAGTGAACAGGATAAAGCACAAATCAAGGCTTTAAATTCCGAACTCCAAATTCATGTCGATGATCTTGACAAGATCGTTACTAAAAAAACTGCAAAGATAAAATACCTGATGGATCATATCAGCGTAGGAATTCTAAAGATCAATCGCGATCTAAGAATTGATGACGAATATTCAACTGCAGCCGAAGGTATTTTTATGAAGAAAACATTGGCAAATTTGCCGATAAGCGATGTCCTTTGGGATGAAAATGAAGCTAAAAGTGACCAGGCGCAAATATTAACATCCAGTTTAATTGTTTCCTTAGGCGAATCGTTTTTAGCTTTTGATCTCAACTCAAACTCCTTTCCACGCGAAATTAAGTACAAAGATAAGTTACTTGAGCTAGACTGGAACCCTGTTATTGAAGATGAAATTATCGAGTCCTATCTCTTATATGTTCGTGATGTGACTTATATTCGGCAACTTGAGCTTGATAAACAAAAAGTAGCTGAAGAAGCACTACTCCTTACTAAAATTATGAAATTTCGCAAAGGGACCATGACAGAGTATATCGAAACTGAACTGACTATGATCAAAAAAGCTATTGATCTGGCAAATCAGCCAATGTTGCCAGAACATTTTAGAGATGCGCAGCTGGCAAATATCTTGCGCATTCTTCATACTGTAAAAGGAAATAGTAGATCTTACCGAATAGACGAAGCATCAGAGATTATGCATGAATCTGAAGGAAATATTGCTGCAGCTTCGACTTTTAAAGAGAAAATTGCGATTGCGAATGAGGGCCTTAGCAAAGTTAAAGAAATCTTAGAGCATTATTTATCTATAATCGAAAAGCACTTACCAGCAAGTGAAAGCCCGAAGGAGATCGCAGAAGCAATGAGCTATGCCTATGCTGTTGATAGAATTCAGCATGGCACTGCAGAAAGTGCAGATATGAACTTACTGAGCCAACTGGTGCGATTTCTCAAACGACAGGCCGCTTTCTCTCTCGAGGATTTGATGAAACCACTGGTGGAAGATCTGCCAAGGATTTGTAGCAAGCTTAACAAAGAAGTGCCAAAGATAGATATAGATGATTCAGGTCTTTTTATTAAACGCGATGTAGCCTCACGTTTACGTTTAGCCATGGGTCATTTGATTCGAAACTCCTTGGATCATGGTCTAGAGGATGCTACCGAAAGAGCTCACTTAAATAAACCCATACATGGCAAAATCAAAATAAAGTTGCAGAAAGAATCAGTCACATCTTTGATCTTTTTTGAAGATGATGGGCATGGACTTGATCTGAAAAAAATTCGAGATCGAGCGGAATCTATAGGGCTATCTGTTGAAAAGAATATTGGCGAACTAGCTGACCTTATTTTTAATTCTTCTTTTTCAACAAAAGATGAGGTTACTGAAATTTCCGGCCGTGGTATCGGCATGGACGCTGTAAAAGAAGCTATTGAGGATCTAGGCGGAACGGCAAATATTCTATTCCGCGACCCGAAGACACCTCGTAACTTACAATTTAGCGCTTTAAGTAGTGCATATGTAAAATTTTACTTTGTCATCAAACTGCCGGATTCAATTTTTATTTAGCACCTCCTTTAACCCTAGCAAACCTAGTGAACCTAGTGGAGACTGGCAATAAAGTTTCTTATTCTAATCTTTTTAGCTGCTAGCCTTCCTTGTAGCCGTGTTCTGGGTGACTATTATCAATCTCCTAAATGGATTGCTATTTATTCAGTTATACTGATTGCAGCTGGCCTGGCAGACAAGAAACACTGGCGTTGGCCTGGCACTATTCATTTTTCAATCCTCATCGCAATTTTTTTCTTATTCACGCTGATATCATTTATCGTTAATTCTCATCTTTCTTACCACAAATATATCCTCGATTGGTCGATATTTGCTTTCATCACTCTTTATCTCTTCAATGTTGACTCGGTAAATTTACGTCGCTCTCTCTCATAATCCACACAATGGCTTTCTGCATTTAGCTGCTGAATATGGCACTATCACCGCTGTTGTCTTTATACTTCTCTTATCAATCATCACTGTTGTTTTGTGGCGCTATTGCCGGATAAATCCTCGAAAAAGCGAGTTTGAGCTCGCCTTGCTATGCTTAGTTTTTTTTGCTATCGAAGCTTTTTTCGCTTTCCCACTTTCGCTACCCTTTCCATTTTGCTTTACAGCCATCATCCTTAGCATCATCCTCAAGCTCACTGGTATGCCTAAAAAATTACCGCAGAGTTATAAAAGAATTGCTCTCACCGGGACGAGTCCTATGTTTTTTGGGAGGAATTTTTACCTATATTAAAATCAGCAAAGGGTATCTTAAAACAGCTGAGCATTTCCAACAGGCGACAATAACCGCAACGAAGATAGTTGCCTCTCAGTACGGCCAGGAGCAATTTCCGCTGGCACCCGCCATTTTTGAATCTCGCTCCAGCGACTAAGCAGCATGGCATTACGCCGTATGTTACATAACCTTTTGGGTATAAACTAACTAGAGAACCAGTACTCAAAGTTACACGGCTAAGGAGAGCTTCTATGCTGCACTCTAAATTCTCTGTTGGCATTCTCGGCTCTGGTGAGGTTGCTAAAGCCTTAGGTAGTGGCTGCTTAAAATATGGCTATCCAGTAATGCTTGGCAGTAGAGATACCCAAAAGCTCAAAAGCTGGCATGTAGACCATCCAAAAGCGCAGCTAGGATCTTTTAGCCAAGCTGCTAGTTTTGGCGAAGTAGTTATCTTAGCTGTTAAAGGTTTAGCAGCTAGTGAATGTCTAAAAGCAGCTGGTATAAGCAATTTAGAAAAAAAATGTATCATCGACGCTACCAATCCTATACAAGCAGACTTGCCACCCAAAGACGGTATTGTTGAATATTTCACAGACCATCAAGAGTCACTCTTAGAAAGATTACAAAAAGAATTTCCTCAAGCCAACTTCGTCAAAGCCTTTAACAGCGTGGGCTCTCCGCATATGGTAGACCCCAAATTCGAGCAAGGCCCCCCTACTATGTTTATTTGTGGTGATAGCCAAGAAGCCAAGAATCAATGCGCTCAGCTTATAAAAGACTTTGGTTGGGAGCTTGCCGACATGGGCACGCGCCGCTCAGCTCGGGCTATTGAGACGCTGTGCATTCTTTGGTGCCTACGTGGCTTTCAGGAAAACCAGTGGCATCATGCCTTCAAGCTGCTAAAATAACCCTCTTTAAAATAACTACTACCGGGAATACCATGACTTCCTTTCTCAAGTACCTTCGCGATCGCAACGCTGTTGCCCAAATCACCCACGAAGATGAATTTAACACCCATATTAAAGGCAAACAAACAGCTTACATTGGCTTTGACCCAACAGCTCCCAGTCTGCATGTAGGTAACTTAGTTGCTCTAACCATGGCTAAACGCTGGCAGCAGGCTGGCCATAGGATCATCATCCTCTTAGGTGGTGGTACTGCTATGGTCGGTGATCCAACCGGAAAAACAGAACTTCGCTCCATGGCAGAAACCAGTGTTATTGATGAAAGAGCTCTTTTAATTAAAGGACAAATCGAACGGTATATCGATTTCTCTGACCCTGAAAGAGGGATCTTAGTCAACAACGCTGATTGGCTTAGAGATTTGCAGTATTTACCTTTTTTGCGAGAGATAGGTGCTCATTTTAATGTCAATCGTATGCTCGATGCCGAATGCTTTAAGCAGCGAATGGAAAAGGGACTTTCTTTCCTCGAATTTAACTACATGATTTTTCAAGCCTATGACTTTCTTGAACTCTATAAGCGTTATGGCTGTACTATCCAGTTAGGCGGCGATGATCAATGGAGCAACATGCTTGCCGGCATGGACCTGGTACGCAAGATGAAAAGAGCACAAGCCTTTGTTGTAACTTGCCCACTTTTAATCTCAAGCACAGGCAAGAAGATGGGTAAAACAGAAAAAGGCGCCCTTTGGCTTAACTCCGAAATGACTAGCCCCTTTGATTTATTTCAATACTTTCGTAACATTGATGATCAAGACGTCGGTGCTGTTCTTCGTATGCTCACTGACCTTAGCGCTGATGAAATCACGGAGCTTGCTTCCCGCCAGGACCAAAGCATTAATGAATCAAAGGTGCGCGCTGCTTTTGAGATCACTAAACTCGTTCATGGTATCGATAAAGCGAACGAAGCTAAAGAAATGGCTGCCTCCCTTTTTAGCGGTCAGGGACAAGAAGCCAATGCCCCAGAACTAAGATATGATGAAAAAAGCACTTTGATTCTTGACGTGCTTGTCAAAACCAAAGCCTGCGAGTCAAAAAGTGAGGGGCGCCGTCTCATACAACAAGGCGGCTTAACCATCGATGGTGAAAAGGTTAGCGATGAAAAAGGCGAGTTCACAGCCGACCAACGAGCGCATGGCGTCTTGGTACGCCTGGGTAAAAAGCGCTATTACCGGATTATCTTTACATCCTAGACACAAAAGGCCCCTTTTTCTCTTAGCTTTAACATGGGGCCTTTATTTCTTAGCTCTAATGCCACGCATCCTCGAATTTACCGATGAAGGTCTATATGGTGGCCATGTCAATGTTTGGTCAGACTGGGCTCTACATATCGGTATGGTTAACACTTTTGCTTATAAATCACCATGGGAGTGGTTTGCTTACCATCCTATCTATGCGCAAGGTGCTTTCACCTATCCTTTTTT